>JBBILK010000168.1:0-6573 GCA_037444965.1 Actinomycetota bacterium
GCAGCACATGGATGAGCTGGCGCGCGCGCTCGACATGGATCCGGTGGAGCTGCGACGCCGGACGCTGATCGAGGAAGGGGCCGAGGGTCCGACCCGGCAGGTGTTCGAGAAGCTCGGCATCAAGGAGACGCTCGAGCGGGCCGTCGAGATGATCGGCTACGGCAGGGAGCTGCCGGAGGACGAGGCGATCGGCGTCGCCTGCGGCTGGTGGCCGTGCTTCGGCGCCCCCTCCGGCGCCTACGTGAAGCTGAACGGCGACGGCACCGGGACGATCATCACGGGCGCGCAGGAGAACGGCACCGGAGCGGTGATGGCGCTTCCGATCCTCGCCGCGGAGCAGCTCGGGATGAATCCCGGCGACTTCTCGCTCCTCTACCAGGACACGGATGCGGCGCCGTGGGACATGGGCTCCTGCGGCTCCCAGACGACCTTCAACAGCGGCCGCGCCGTGGTCGAGGCTGCGATCGATCTGCGCGAGCAGCTGCTCGAGGCGGCCGCCGAGCAGCTCGAGGTCGACCGCGACGACCTCGAGCTCGCCGACGGCGCGGCGCGTGTCAAGGGCGCGCCCGAGAAGTCGGTCACGATCGCCGATCTGGCCGGATCGGGTGCGACCTTCCACGGCAAGGGCTCCGGCGACGTCCCCGAGGCCCCGCCGTGTGACGCCGAAGGCTGCCTCGGCCGGCTCGGGATGGAGTCGTTCCTCGCGCCGCAGCTGATCACGCAGGCGGCGCACGTGAAGGTCGACCGCGAGACCGGCGTCGTCCGTGTGCTCAAGGTGGCCGCCGCCCACGACTCGGGCCTGATCGTCAACCCGATCGGCGCGAACGGGCAGGTCTACGGCGGCGTCGTGATGGGGATCGGTCAAGCGCTCACGGAGGGAACGCAGATCGACGAGCAGGGACGGCAGCGCAACCCGCACCTGCTCGACTACAAGCTGGTCACGGCCGCCGACGCGCCGGAGATCGAGATCGCCTGGGTCGAGACGCCGACCGAGAACGCCGGCCCGAAGGGCTCGAAGGGGATCGGCGAGCCTCCGTGCGTCGCGACGCCCGGGGCGATCGCGAACGCGATCACGAAGGTCGTCGGCACGCCGGTCAGGCAGCTGCCGATGACGCCCGAGCGCGTCTGGTCGGCGCTGCAGGGAGGTGACGCCTGATGGATCGCCGCTACTTCCAGCCGACGACCGTCGAGGAGACCGTCGGCATCCTGGCCGAGCATCCCGGCGCGGACGTCGTGGCGGGAGGAACGGACCTCGTCGTCGGAGCGCGCAGCGGCAAGCGGCCGCTCGGCGAGACGCTCGTCGCGATCCACGACGTCTACGAGCTCCGCGGGATCGCGGAGCGCCCCGACGGAGGGCTGCATCTCCGGGCGCTCGTCAGCCACGACGAGCTGGAGGCGCACCCGGTCGTGCGGGGGCGGTGGAGCGCTCTCGCGGACGCGTCCGCGCTCGTCGGCTCGCCGGCGACGCGGGCGAGCGGCACGCTCGGCGGGAACCTTGCGAACGGCTCGCCCGCGATGGAGACCGGGAGCCCGCTGCTCGTCTTCGACGCCACCGTCGAGCTCGTCTCGCGGCAGGGACGGCGTGACCTGCCGATCTCGGAGCTCCTGCAAGGGCCGGGCACGACGGCGCGACGGCCGGACGAGCTCGTGATCGGCGTTGTGCTGCCCCCGCTCCCGGCCGGGAGCGTCGGCAGCGCGTACGTCCGCCTCGAGTACCGCCGCGCGATGGAGATCGCCGTCGTCGGCGCCGCCGCTCTGCTGGCGCTCGACGACGGAGGCCGGATCTCGGACGGGCGCCTCGCGCTCACCGCAGTCGCGCCGGTCTGCCTGCGCGTGCCCGCGGCCGAGGCGATCCTGGCCGGCGCGGATCCGACCGGGGAAGCTATCGCGGAGGCGGCGGCAGCAGCCGCCGGCGCCGCGAAACCCATCGACGACGTGCGCGGAAGCGCCGCCTACCGCCTGGCGATGGTTCCGGTGATCGCACGCCGCGCTCTCGAGCTTGCCCTCCGCCGGGCGAGGGGCGAGACGCTCCCAGTTCCTGCTGCCCGCGCTCTCGAGTCTGGAGACCACTGATGCGCTATCCCGCCACGCTCACCGTCAACGGCGTTCCGTATCCCGTCGAGATCGAGCCGTCGGCGAGCCTCCTGCAAGTCGTCCGCGACGTGATCGGGCTGACCGGCTCGAAGGAGGGCTGCGACGACTCGGAGTGCGGAGCCTGCATGATGCTGCTCGACGGCAAGCCCGTGAACTCCTGCTCCTACCTCGCGCTGCAGGCCGCCGGGCGAGAGATCACGACCGTCGAGGGACTCTCCGACGGGGACGAGCTGCACCCGCTCCAGCAGGCGTTCCTCGAGGAGGGGGGCGTCCAGTGCGGCTTCTGCACGCCCGGGATGCTGATCTCCGCGAGCGCGCTCCTCCGGAGCAGCCCGAGCCCGAGCGACGAGGAGGTCCGGATCGCGCTCGGCGGCAACCTCTGCCGTTGCACGGGCTACGACGGAATCGTGCGGGCGGTCCAGCGCGCTGCGAAGGAGATGGCGGGCAGCCGGTCGAATTGACCGGTCTTTGAACTGGGTCGATCCCTTCGTCCTCCTCTGGGTCGCACTCTCGGCCCTCGTCGGCTACCAGCGCGGCCTGACCGCGCAGGCGCTCTCGCTCGTCGGCCTCGCGCTCGGAGCGCTCGCGGGCTCTCGGCTCGCGCCGCTCGTGCTGCCCGAGGGGAGCAGATCGCCCTGGGTTCCGCTTGCCAGCCTGATCGGGGCGGTGATCGGGGCCCTCGTCCTGCAGGCGGGTGCCGTCTTCCTCGGCAACCGGGTGCGCGGCATCCTCCTGCACGGTCCGCTGCGCCTGGCCGACAGCGCCGGCGGGGTGATCGCCGGCACGGTCGTCGGCCTGGCCGTGGCCTGGCTGGCCGCGGTCGCGGCGCTCCAGATCCAGGGCTCGGCGCTGCGAAGCAGCGTTCAGGACTCGGTGATCCTCTCGGAGCTCGTCGAGGCGGTCCCGCCGCGGGCGGTGCTGCGAACGCTGGCGCGAATCGATCCCCTGCCGCTCCTCGCGGCACCGCCCGACCTGAAGCTCCCGAGCCCCGACGGCAGCGTGCTCCGAAGTCCGGTTGCCCGCGAGGCGGGCAGGAGCGTCGTCAAGGTCCTGTCGACGGCGTGCGGCACCGGTGTGCAGGGCTCGGGCTGGCTCGTGGCGCCGGGGCTCGTCGTCACGAACGCCCACGTCGTCGCGGGCAGCGAGGAGACACGCGTTGCCTCGCCCGGCGGTCGGGTCGTCGCGGCGACGCTCGTCTACATCGACCGCGCGAACGACGTGGCGTTGCTCAGGGCCCGCGGGCTCCGTCTGCCCGAGCTCGAGCTGGCCGGGGGACAGCCGGCCGAGGAGGAGGTCGTCCTGCTCGGGTACCCGCACGACGGGCCCCTGACAGCGACGGCCGGCACCGCCGGACGTCCGGAGAAGGTCCTCGCACCCGGCGCCGACGGTGAGAAGCTGCGGTTGCGAACGGTCGTGCCGCTCTCCGGCTCGGTGGAGCGAGGAGACAGCGGCGGGCCCGCGATCAACGCCGAGGGGGACGTCGTCGCGACGATGTTCGCGAGCTCGAAGGAGGGAGGGGCCGGGTTCGGGGTGCCGACGAGCGAGGTACGCAAGGCGCTCCGTGCCCCGCACGACGAGCCGGTCTCGGCGGGGTCCTGTCGGGACTAGAGGCGCTCGCCCAGCCAGGCGGCCAGCTCACGGACGAACGCACGGTCGATCGTGTGGCCGACCGGGCTCTCGCGGTAGAGGAGGTCGGCTCCGGCGGGCTCGAGCCGGTCGCGCGCGTCTCTGCCCCACTCGACGCCGATGACGGAGTCGCGGGTGCCGTGGCCGACCGCGACGGGGAGACCGCGGCGACCGGCGAGGTCGAGCTCGAGCCCGTCGACGGTCGGCACGAACCCGGAGAGGGCCACGATTCCCGCCGGCACCGGGCGGCCGCTTCCGAGGCCGAGCGCGTACGACATCACGGCTCCCTGCGAGAAGCCGCCGAGCACGGTCCGCTCCGGCGGGACGCCCGTTCGCCCGGGGAGGGCGTCGAGCCAGGCCGAGACGAGCTCGTACGTGGAGAGGAACGTGGCGGGATCCGGGTAGCCGAGGCGGTAGACGGCGTACCAGTGGGCGCCGCCCGGGGGGAGACGGAGCGGCCCCCGGGGCGTGACGCCGACGAGGCGCTGCTCGGGATCGAGCAGGCCGAGCAGCGGGAGGAGGTCGTGCTCGTCGGCCCCCCGACCGTGGAAGAGGACGAGCGCTCCCTGCGCCTCGCTCCGGGCGGGGCGGATGTGGTAGGCGAGCGCGTCGAGCCCGTGGCTCAACGCAGCGACCAGCTCGCCCGGGGGTTCGGCAGCGGTGTCAGGACGCGCTCGACCTGCTCCCGCAGGTGCTCGAACGCGGGCGGCAGGACGAGCGACTCGCCGAGGTGCTCCAGCGGCTCGTCCGCGGCGAAGCCCGGGCCGAGAGTGGCGATCTCGAAGAGAACGCCGCTCGGCTCGCGGAAGTAGATCGAGCGGAACCAGAAGCGGTCGACGATCGGCGTCGGGTGCATGCCCGCCATGGCGACGACGTCGCGCCACGCCCGGTGGTCGTCCATCGTCGAGGACCAGGCGACGTGGTGAACCGTGCCGGCACCGGGCACGCCCGGCTCCGGCGGTGGCTCGTCGTAGGCGTAGAAGGAGCCGCGCCGCTCGCCGCGGACCTCCCAGGCCGCGTCGAGCACCGGAGCAAATCCGAGTGTGTCCTCGAGGAGGCTCCGGCTTCGGCCGGGGTCGCGGGCATAGGCCCGCACGCCGTCGAAGCCTTGCAGCGCGAGCTCGGCGGGGATCTCCGGGTGCGCTGCGACGAGGGGCTCGTCGGCGGTGGCGACGACGGCGAGCTCGAGCGAGAGCCCCTCCGGGTCGGCGAAGCGAAGGCTCTCGTCAGCCCGCGCGGTTGGGACACCGTCGTCTGCGAGGCGCCGTTCCCAGAAGTCGAGCGCCTGCTCCGAGGCGACTCGCCAGACGATCCGGTGCACCATGCCGGCACCCGCCCGGCCGGGGCGGGCGCCCCGGTACTCGAAGAACGTGATGTCGGCGCCGGGGCTACCGAGCTCGTCCGCGTAGAAGAGGTGGTAGACGGAGGGATCGTCCTGGTTGACCGACTTCTTGACGAGGCGCAGCCCGAGGAGCCGCGTGTAGAAGTCGAGGTTGCGCGGGGCGTCCCCGGTGACGAGCGTGACGTGATGGATTCCTTCGAGCTGCAAGTGCCTCCTCCTGGTCGCTTACGTTCGAAAACGAACGCTCAGGCCCCCGGCTTCCGTGCGCGCACGATCGCGCTGTGGATGCCGTCCGCGACCTCGTGCGTGAACGTCACCGTCACGTCGGCGAGCCCGGCCCGGCGCAGGCCGGCCTCGTACTCGCTCTTCGAGAGCGCACCGGCGATGCAGCCGACGTAGCTCCCGCGCTCCGTGCGGGCCTCGGCGTCCAGGCGGTCCTCGGCGACGATGTCGCTGATCCCGATCCGGCCGCCCGGCCGGAGCACCCGGAACGTCTCCGCGAAGACGGCGTCCTTGTCCGCCGACAGGTTGACGACGCAGTTCGAGATGACCACGTCGACGCTCTCCGCCGGAAGCGGCAGCTCCTCGATCCGGCCCTTCAGGAAGTGGACGTTCGTGACGCCCGCCTCGGCGGCGTTGCGGCGCGCGAGCGCGAGCATCTCGTCGGTCATGTCGACGCCGTACACCGTGCCTTCGGGGCCGACGCGCCGTGCCGAGAGGAGGACGTCGATGCCCCCTCCCGAGCCGAGGTCGAGCACGACCTCGCCCTCGTGGAGATCGGCGACGGCGAGCGGGTTCCCGCAACCGAGGCTCGCGAGCACCGCGGTCTCGGGAAGCTCGCCTCGCTCGTCGGCGGCGTAGAGGCTTGCCCCGAACCCGTCGTCCTCGCCGCCGCAGCAGCTGCTGCAGCCGCAGCCCGTCTGCTCCGTGCCGACCGCGCGGGCGAGCTCTGCGTAGTGCGACCGCACCTCGTCGACGATGCTCTGCTCTCCGGCCACCTTCGACTCCTTTCATCTATTCATCGAGATATGTCGATGCTACCACGAAGAAGGCTCTGTCGGTAGCGTTTCGTCCGGTGAAGCCGCTCCTCGTCATCGAGCAGGACGAGCTGCTGCCGGGCCTCGGCCTGCTCGGAGACCGGATCGCGGCGCTCGGCGTTCCGTACCGGCGAGCACGGGCGTGGCGGGACGATCTCTCGGTGCTGCAGGCGCGCGACTTCGGTGGGATCGTGCCGCTCGGCGGGAGCATGCACGCGTGGGAGGAGGACAAGTTCCCGTTCCTCGGCGAGGAGCTGAGACTGCTCGAGGAGGCGCTCGCTGCCGACGTTCCCGTGCTCGGCGTCTGCCTCGGCGCGCAGCTCCTCGCCCGGACGCTCGGGGCGCACGTCGGGCCGGGCGAGGGCCACGAGATCGGCTGGCTCCAGATCGCGCCGACGGCCGCGGCGCCCGCCGACCCGCTGCTCGGGCATCTCCGCGAGCACGGGTACAGCCGGGTCGGCACGCCGGAGAGCG
>JBBILK010000169.1:0-6561 GCA_037444965.1 Actinomycetota bacterium
CTCACCGACCACCTCTCGTTCGACGATCCTCACGAGTCGGTTCGCTTCGAGGTCTCGCCGGCCGGGACGCCGACGGTCGGTTCCGCGCTCGCGCGGATCCCGAAGAGCCTGCCGAGCGTGCTCGTGTTCGCCGTCGTCGGAATGGGAGCGCTGGCCGTCTGGCTCGCGGCGAACGCGAGCATCCTCGTCACCGGCAACTACCCGAAGCCGCTGTACGGCTACCAGCGGGCGGTCAACCGCTGGCAGGCGCGCCTCTTCAGCTACCACACCTCGCTCGTGGAGGGCTACCCGCCGTTCCGGCTCGACCCCGGCCGCGAATCCTAGCGCGCCGTCGCGAGCGCGGCGCCCAGGATCACGAT
The DNA here is from genome assembly GCA_037444965.1 of Actinomycetota bacterium. Taxonomy (GTDB): domain Bacteria; phylum Actinomycetota; class Thermoleophilia; order Gaiellales; family Gaiellaceae; genus JBBILK01. The sequence continues at coordinate 360 of JBBILK010000169.1, forward strand.
CGCACCGCCCGCGGCGGCCCTTGCGCTGATCGTCTCGCCGAGCGCGACGCGTGCGACCACGAGCGCGACGACCGGCGCCAGGTTCGTGTACACCCCCGCTCGGGCCGCGGGCACGCGGGCGACGCCACTGTTCCAGAGGATGTACGCGATCCCGGAGCCCATGATCCCGGTCAGGATCACGAGCACCCAGATCCCCGCGCTCGCCCCTCCCCACGGGTCGCCTGCCACGACCGGGGCGAACCCGAGCACGGCGAGCAGCGCGGGGACGGCGGTGGCGGCGGTCGCGGAGTGCCGGGCCCGGAAGCGGCGGCCGAGCACCGTGTAGGCAGCCCAGGAGAGCGTGCTGAGCAGGAGGAAGAGGAGCCCGAGCCTCGACTCCACCTCCAGCGTCCCCCAGGCGAGCACCACCGCACCCGCGGCGGCGAGCGCGATCCCCGCCGTCGCTTTCCGTCCCGGCCGCTCGGCGAGCACGAGCGCGGCGAGCACGGCGGTCAGGACGGGCGTCGACGCCTGGACGAGGGCGGCGGTGCTCGCGCTCGTCCGCTCGAGCCCGAGGTTCGTGAACACGAAGTACCCCACGAACCCGGTCAGGCAGAGCGGGATCGCGAGGCGAAGCGAGATCCGGAAGCTGCCCTGCCAGGCGAGCGGGAGCAGGATCGGCAGCGCGAACGCCAGCCGCAGGAAGGCGACCTGCACCGGCGTGAAGTCGTCCAGCGCGACCTTCGTCAGCGGCAGCGTCACGCCCCAGATCGTCACCGCCCCGGCGAGCGCGGCGTTGCCCCGCAGGTCCTGGCGCACCGGCTTCCGACCTACCGGTCCGCCGAGGCGTCGAGCGCCTCGTTGACGAGCCTGTCGGCGAGCTCGTTCTCCTCGCGCCGGACCGCCGTGTAGCGCACCTTGCCGACCGCCCTGGCGAGCCTGGCGGCCTCGATCGAGAGCTCTCGCAGCGCGGCGTTCTTGACGCGGTACTCGCCGTTCATCTGCCTGACGAGCAGCTCCGAGTCCGACACGACCTCGAGCTCCGACGCCCCCACCTCGACCGCCTTCGCCAGCCCGGCCAGGAGCGCGCGGTACTCGGCCTGGTTGTTGGTGGCGATCCCGATCGCCTCGCCGCGGGCGTCGAGCACGGTGCCGTCGTCCGCCTCGAGGACGTACGCGTAGGCCGCGGGGCCTGGGTTGCCGCGCGCGCCCCCGTCGGTGTAGAGGCGCGCCTTCACAGGAGCGGGTAGACGTCGAACGCCGGCTCCTCGTACGGGTGTGCGGTCCGCAGCGCGGCGATCACGTCGTCGTGGCGCTCCTCCGGGTAGACGGTCTCGAGCCGGAGCTCGGCGACGCGCTCCTCTCTCCCGGCACGGCCGAGCGCGGGCGAGCTGCCCTCGCCGCCGAGGAACGTCCCAGTCCCCTCGGCGTAGAAGGAGCAGCGCGTGTAGTTCCCGATCCGGCCGGCGCCGGCCGCGAAGAGCGCGTCGCGCACCGGGTCGAGAGCCTCCGGGGGGACGAAGACGACGAGCTTGCGGTTCACGCGCAGGTCGGCGTCACGCGCCTACGCGGCGTCCGGCGGGTCGGTCGAGAGGAAGGTGCCGGGAACGCGGGAGCGGCGGCGGTCCCGCGTCACTCGCTGGCCGCCGCTCTCGTGGCCCTGCCGCCGGTCGGGACCGGTGCGTCGATCGAGGATCACCCTGACGTTCGGGTTGTCCTTGTAGTGCTCGACGAGCTGCTCGTACAGCTCGTCCTCGAGCTCCTTCGGAACGACGCAGTAGATCATCGGCTCAGACCCGCGGGATGTCGGGCACGATTCGCCCGCTCGAGTCGAGGGTCGCGTTCCAGCTCTCGAAGCGCTCGTCGAGATCGTCGATCTCGTAGCCGCGCTCGGCGAGACGGATCGGCTGGCTCGAGCCGAGCGTGACGCGGTACTGGTACCACGAGATCTCCCAGGCGACCGTGATCACCACCTCCGGGTTCGTGCCCGAGAGCGGCAGCAGGCTGACGCGGGGATCGCCGAGGCTCTTCGCGATTCCGGCCACCGTGCGCTTGAAGGCGCTCTCGTTGAAGAGCTCCGCGGCCTCCACCATCAGCTGCTCCGGTCCGGTGAGGCGGCGCAGGAGCGGCTCGACGGGGGCCGGCTCCTCCTCGGAGCGCCGGTGGTCGAGGATCCCGATGTGCGGCAGCCGGCGGCGCCGGCGGCGAACCTCCGCGACGAGCGGCGTGGTCGGGCTGCCCTCGCGGATCCATCCGTGCTCGTTCGCCTGCTCCAGGCAGAGCGCGCAGACGTCGACCCACTCGCTGTCGCCCGGCGAGTAGCGGACGATGCGCTCGCCGAGCAGCAGCGTCCGCTCGCAGACAGCGCACGTCGAGAGCGTGTCGACCTTCCTGACGATCATGCCTTCTGCTCGGTCTTCGCCTTCTTCGCTTCGTCGATCACTTTCTGCGCGATGTGGGCAGGTACCTCCTCGTACCGCAGAAAACTCATCGAGTAGTCGCCGCGGCCCCCGGTGAGCGAGGTCAGGGACTGGGAGTACGTGAGGATCTCCGCCAGCGGCACCTCGGCCTTGATCGTCGTCATCCCCGCGCTGGGCTCCATGCCGAGCAGCCGGCCGCGCCGGGAGTTGAGGTCGCCGTTGACTGCGCCGACGGTCTCGTCGGGAACGGTCACCTCGATCGACATGATCGGCTCGAGCAGCACCGGGTCGGCCTGCAGGTACGCCTCCTTGAAGGCCATCGAGCCCGCGATCTTGAACGCCATCTCCGAGGAGTCGACGCTGTGGTACTGGCCGTCCACTAGGCGGACCGTGATCCCCTGCACGGGCGCGCCGGCGAGCTCGCCAGACTGCATCGCCTCCTGCACGCCCTTGTCGACCGCCGGGCGGAATCCCTGCGGGATCACGCCGCCGACGATCTGGTCGACGAACTCGTAGCCCTCGTGGCCCTCGCGCGGCTCGAGCACGATGTCGCAGTCGCCGAACTGACCGCGGCCTCCCGTTTGCTTCTTGTAGCGGTGCCTGGCGCGCGCCTCTTTGCGGATCGTCTCCAGGTACGGGACGCGCGGCTGGTGGAGGTCGACCTCGACGCCGAAGCGCCGCTTGAGGCGCTCGACGGCGACCTCGACGTGCATCTGACTCATCCCGGCGAGCACCTGCTCGCCCGTCTGCTCGTCCCGGCGCAGGACGAGCGTCGGATCCTCCTCGGCCAGGCGACGCAGCGCCGAGGCCACCTTGTCCTCGTCCCCTTTCGCCTTCGGCGTTACGGCGAAGCTCATCACCGGCTTCGGGAACGCGATCGGCTCGAGCTCGACCGCCTCCGCGTTCGAGAGGAGGAGGTCGCCGGTCCCGGTCTCCTTCAGCTTCGCGACCGCCCCGAGGTCGCCCGTCGTGAGCTCGGCCACCGGCTGGTGCTCCTTCCCCTGGAGCAAGAGCAGCTGACCGAGCCGCTCCTTGCCGTGCGTCCGGGAGTTGACGAGGGTGGAGTCGGCCTTGATCGCCCCGGAGAGGACGCGGAACACCGTGATCCGGCCGGCGAACGGGTCGGCGACCGTCTTGAAGACGAACGCCGCGGTTCCGTCGGCAGCCGGCGCGGGCACCTCCGCGGGCGAGGGAACGCACTCGACGACCAGGTCGAGCAGCGCGGACGTCCCCAGGTTCTGGGTCGCGACCCCGCAGGCGACCGGGTAGAGCTCGCCGCCGGCCACCGCCCGCTTGAGCGCGGCGGCGAGCTCGGCGGCTCCGATCTCCTCTCCTTCGAGGTATCGCTCCATCAGAGCCTCGTCGGTCTCGACGACGGCCTCGATCAGCTTCTCGCGCTCCGACGCGGCCGCGTCGGCGACCTCCGCCGGGATCTCGACCGGACCGCTCTCCCTGCCTCCGCCCGGGCTCAGCGACGCCCGCAGGTGCAGGAGGTCGACCACGCCCGTCAGCTCGTGCTCGCGGCCGATCGGGATCGAGACGGCGACGCAGCCGGGCGAGAGCTGCGCCCGCAGCTGCTCGAGCACGGAGAAGAAGTCGGCCCGCTCCCGGTCGAGCATGTTCACGAAGACGAGCCGAGCGATGCCGAGCTCCTCGCACCGGGCCCAGAGCCGGCCCGTCTGCACCTCCACCCCGGCGACGCCGTTCACGACCACGAGCGCGCCCTCGACGACGCGGAGCGAGGCCAGCGTGTCCGCCTGGAAGCCGGCGTCGCCGGGCGTGTCGGCGAGGTTGAGCTTCGAGCCCTGCCAGTCGAGGTGGCAGAGGGCCGCCGAGAGCGACATCTGCCGCTTGTGCTCGTCCTCGTCCCAGTCCGTGACCGTGGAGCCCTGCTCGACCGTTCCGAGCCGGTTCGTCGCCCCCGCCTGGAAGAGGAGCGCCTCGACGAGGGACGTCTTCCCCGTGCCGCGGTGGCCGACGACTGCGACGTTCCGGATCGTGCTGGAATCAGGCATGGGAAGACGTTCCTCCTTGGGACAGTAGCCCGCCGAGTTTAGCTCCTACCTGCCGAGCGAGGCGCGTGCCTGGGCGCCCGCGAGACGGGCCTTCAGGCGCAGGATCGCCTTCGTGTGGAGCTGCGAGATCCGGGACTCCGTGACCCCGAGCACCTCGCCGATCTCCCGCAGCGTCAGCTCCTCGTAGTAGTACAGCGTGACGACCAGCTTCTCGCGTTCAGGAAGCGAGGAGATCGCCTCGCCGATCAGCTCCTTCACCTCCGTCTGCTCGATCTCGCCTCCGGGAGCGGCGGAGTGCGGGTCCTCGAGCGTGTCGACGAGGGCGATCGCGTCGCCGGAGCCCATCGGGCTGGCCCAGAGCTCGTCGAGCGCCGCGATCGACGAGCGGGAGATCTCGACCAGCGACTCCTCGAGCTCCTCCTGGCTGACGCCGAGCTTCCCCGCGATCTCCTCGTCCGTCGGCGGACGCAGCAGGGACGCCTCGAGCTGCCCGATCGCCTTCTCGATCTCGCGTGCCCTCGCACGCACCGAGCGCGGCACCCAGTCCATCGAGCGGAGCTCGTCGATGATCGCGCCCCGGATCCGCGAGATCGCGTAGGTCTCGAACTTCACGTCCCGGTCCGGGTCGTAGCGCTCGATCGCGTCGATCAGCCCGAGCAGGCCGTAGGAGACGAGGTCGCTCTCCTCGACGTGCGCCGGGAGGCCCGCACCGAGCCGCCCGGCGACGTACTTGACGAGCGGCGCGTACGTGAGGATCAGGCGATCCCGGAGCGCCTTGTCGGGGCGCGTCTTGTACTCGCGCCACAGGTTCGCGGTCGAGCTCGTCTCTACCACGGCAGCAAGAGCATACGGTCCCTACCGCAGGGCGCGGAAGGACAGCTCGGCCATCCAGGCTCCGAGGGCACCGGCGCAGACCGCGACGATCCAGGCGCCCCCCGCGGCCGCGTACGCCGTGACAGCGAGGAAGGAGACGGTGAGAACGACGAACAGGACGCCGAGCGAGCGGCGCTTCGGGCGGGCCATGGCTCGAGTCTAGAGATCCGGCCCGCGGCTACAATGCCGCTCCGACCCCTAGGGCAGTAGCTCAAGTGGTAGAGCACCGGTCTCCAAAACCGGGGGTTGGGGGTTCGAGTCCCTCCTGCCCTGTAGCGCGCCGCCGCTCGCGCCAGATCCCCCATCGGAGGCGTGAGATCGCTCGATCGGATCATGCCGGGGCCACGATCCGGGTGGTAGCGTGCCCGTGTCCGGGAGGCTCCGTGGCCGATTCGAAACCTGACGACAGCGGCAGCTCGACGATGCGAGGAAACCGCCGGCTGCTCGCTCACCTCGAGCTCGTCGAGCGCCTGACCGGCAGCGAGGGGACTCCCGCGTATGGACGCCTGTGCACACGAGTCGGGCCCGAGCTGGCCGCCTGTCTCCTCGAGCGCCTGACGGACACCGAGACATCGTCCTCCTCCCGCCGGGCGAGGGCGAGCTAGATCCGGCCCGGCGCCGACGGAGCCGCGGAGCGGCCCCTAGTCATCCTCTCCGTCGTGGCCGTGACCGTGGCCGTGGTGATCGTGATCGTCATGGCCGCCACCGTGGTGGCCGTCATGATCGTCACCGTTCCCGTGACCCCCGTGGTCACCGTCATGGTCATGGCCGTGGCCGCCGCCTCCGCCTCCGTGGTGGTCGTCGTGGTCACAGTCCTCGCCCCCGCCGCCGTCACCGCCGCCACCACTGTCACCGCCCGAGTCTCCGTCGGGCTCGCCGTCGCCGCCCGGGTCGCCGTCGCCGCCGGTGCCGAAG
>JBBILK010000170.1:0-6554 GCA_037444965.1 Actinomycetota bacterium
CCGCGGCCACGACCGAGGCCGCGCCGACGACGGAGGCCGCCCCGCAGCTCGGCGGCTCGATGAAGTTCTGGTGGTGGGGCGAGCAGGAGGCGGCCGGGCTGCAAGGATGGGTCGACGAGACGGTGCAGGCGTTCCAGGAGGAAACCGGCGTCTCCGTCGAGACGAACCTGCTCGACACCGGCAACGTGATCTCGCAGTTCACCGACGCGGCGGCGGCCGGGAAGCCGCCGGACGTCCAGTTCCTGTGGAACGGCATCTACCACATGGAGAACGTCTGGCACGGCTACGTCGAGCCGCTGAACGGCCTCCTGTCCGACGATCTGCTCCAGAAGTCGGGCGCCACCGCCCTCTCCATCTTCGAGGGCAAGCAGTACCGGGTCGGCTGGTACGCGATCGGGATGATCGTCGCCTACAACAAGGGGCTCTTCGAGGCGGCCGGGCTCGACCCCGACTCGCCGCCGACGACCTGGGACGCGTTCCTCGACGCCTGCGACAAGCTCAAGGCGAGCGGCGTGATCCCGTTCGGCGGAGGCGTGAAGGACGGCTACTTCGGCGAGTGGTGGCTCGGCCAGGCACTGACGCAGAACCTCGACACGCCCGCCGATGCGATCAACCTCTTCATCGGCGAGCTGGACTGGCGCGAGCCGCGCTACCACGAGCACTGGACGAAGCTCCGCGAGCTGTACGACCTCGGCTTCATGAACGAGGACATCAACTCGCTCGAGCTCTATCCGGGGATCCAGCTGATGGACACGAACAAGCTCGCGATCACCCTGGACGTCTCGACGCTGCTGCCGGCCTCCCAGGAGCAGCTCGGCGAGGACGGCGTCGGCTTCATGGTCCTGCCCGTGTTCGGAACGGGGCAGATGGCCGGGATCCCGCTGCTCGACGCCCAGGGGCTCGGGATCGCGAGCGGGGCCGAGAACAAGGACGCCGCCGTCGCGTTCCTCGAGTACGTTCACACCCCGGAACGGGTAAACCGGCTCTGGGAGCTCGTCCAGCAGATCCCGGCGAACACGGACTTCGACGCGAGCCTGATCACGAACCCGCTCGTCAGGCAGGTGTACGACACCTACGTCGCCTCGCCGAACCTCCCCTACGTGCCGAACCTGATGCCGACGCTGTTCTGGACCGACGCGATGTTCGTTGCCTCGCAGAAGATCCTCGGGGGGAGCATGACCGGCGAGGAGGCGGGAGAGCTCGCCGCCGAGATCACCGAGAAGTGGAAGGCCCAGAACCCGGATCTCGTGGACAACTACGCCAAGTGGGCTGAGGACCTCGCAATCGCGTAGCGCGCCCCGACAACTCCACCCGCGATGCTGAGAACCCGTCCCTGGGTTCCGTACCTGTACGTCCTGCCGCTGCTCGGCCTGCTCGGCCTCGTCTTCGGCTACTCGATCGTCCGGGTCTTCGACTTCAGCATGCGCTTCATCCGGGGGGCGAGCGGTCCGTTCGTCGGGCTCGACAACTACCGCCTCGTCCTCGACGACCCGACCTTCCGCCTGGCCGCGAAGCACAGTGCCCTCCTCTTGCTCGCCGTCCCGGTACTGGTCGGGATCTCCCTGCTCGTGTCCGTCCTCCTGTTCGAGCGGACGCGGGGCTGGCGCTTCTACCGCTCGGTGCTGTTCCTCCCCTACGTGCTCGCGGTGCCGATCGTCGGGATCATCTTCGGCTACCTCCTGCAGCTGAACGGCGTCCTCAACGAGGGGCTGCGGGGGGTAGGTCTCGACGCGCTCGCGCTCGACTGGCTCGGCAGCGAGGACATCGCGCTCTGGAGCGTCCTCGGCGTGATCGTCTGGCGGGAGGTGGGATTCGGCATCGTCCTCTTCCTCGCCCGGTTGACGACCCTCGACGAGAGCCAGCTCGAGGCCGCCCGCATCGACGGGGCGGGCTGGTGGCAGCGCCTCCGCCACGTGATCGTCCCGCAGATCGCAGGCACGATCGAGTTCTACACGGTCGTGGCGATGATCACCATGCTCGCCTGGGTGTTCGCATACGTCTGGACGCTCACCCTGGGAGGGCCGGGCAACGCGACCCAGATCGTCGAGCTCTACATCTACAACCAGGGCGTCCGGAACTCGCTCCCCGGGATGGCGGCGGCGGTGGCGGTCCTGCTCCTCCTGACCACGCTCGTCCTGATCGGCGCGCTGTTCCGGATCCGCGCGCGGGCCGCCGCGGAGGAGGGGGCGTGAGGGCGACCACATGACCGGAGCCACCCTCACGCCGGAGCGGGGCTCCACTGCCAGGCGCCGCGCGGGCCGGCTCCTCCCGCCCGTGTTCCGCCAGCTCGTGCTGGTCTGCGCGGCCGTGCTCGCCCTCTACCCCGTCTTCTTCATGGTCACGGCGGCGCTCAAGGGGCGCGACCAGTACCTGGAGGACAAGCTCGGCCTTCCCTGGCCGATCGCTTGGGGCAACTTCGAGGAGGCGTTTCGCGGCGGCGAGCTCCTCCGGTGGTTCGGCAACAGCGCCATCTTCACGCTCGGCTCGGTCGCGCTCTCGACCATCATCGCCGCGCTCGCCGCGTTCGCGATCGCGCGCATGAGCTTCCGCGGCCGGAACGCCCTGCTCACCGTCAACGTCGCGCTGATGATCGTGCCGCCGGTCGTGATGCTGATCCCGCTCTTCCTCCTCTTCACCCAGCTCGAGCTCGTCAGCACCTACCACGGCGTCATCCTCATCTACGCCGGGCTCGTGGCGCCGTTCTCCGTCTACATGCTGACGGGCTTCTTCCGCGCCATTCCACGGGAGCTCTTCGAGTCGGCGGTCATCGACGGCGCCTCGCACCTCCGCATCCTCCGGCGCATCGTCGTTCCGCTCTCGCTGCCGGCGTTCCTCACGCTCGTCCTGGTCAACTCGCTCTTCGTCTGGAACGAGCTCCTGATCGCGCTCGTCTTCCTGCCCACGGACGAGCTGAAGACGCTCATGGTCGGCCTGACGGTCTTCCGGTCGCGCTACAACCTCGATGTCCCGATCACGATGGCCGGGATGGTGCTCGGGGCTCTGCCGATGGTGCTCCTCTACCTGTTCGGCCAGCGCTTCTTCATCCGCGGGCTCACGGCCGGCGCGGTGAAGGGCTGACGGCGACCGATGCAGGACGCCCTCCACCACGTCGGCTTCACGGTCTCCGACCTCGACCGCTCGATCGCCCTCTACTCCCGGCTGCTTCGCACGGAGCCGTTCATGCGCCGGGTCTACCGGGAGGAGTTCGTCGCCGAGATCGTCGGCTACCTGCGCGACCCGGACGGGATCACGGTCGAGCTGCTCGAGCTGCCGTGATCGTCGACCAGGCGCTCGTCCGGAACGGCGTTCCCGGGATCGGGCTCGAGAGCGAGGAGCTGTTCGTCTCGGTCTTCCCCGAAGCGGGCGGCAAGGTGCTCGACCTCGTCCACAAGGCGTCGGGCTTCAACCTGCTCTGGCAGAACCCGCGCGTGCCGCTGCGGCGTACCTATGCGGGCGCGGCGTTCGACGACGTCTGGTGCGGCGGCTGGGACGAGCTCTTCCCTACGGATGCCGCCTGCACGCTCGACGGCAACTCGTTCCCCGACCACGGCGATCTCTGGACCGGCCCGTGGGAGTGGTCGCTGGAGCGGCAGGACGACGAGCTCGCCACGCTCCACCTGCGGCGCTTCAGCCCGTCGCTGCCGTGCCTGATGGAGAAGTGGATCTCGCTCGCCGAAGGCAAGCCGGAGCTCCGGTTTCGCCATCGATTGAGCAACGTCGGGACGCAGACCGTCCCGTTCGTGTGGAGCCTCCACGTCGCGCACGCGATCGGCCGCGACTCGCGCGTCCACCTCCCCGCCAGGCGCATGGGAGTGGAGGAGCCGTATCGCGGCCGAGTGCCGGCGGGGCTCGACGAGGTCGGCTGGCCGCTGCACGGGGGCAGTGGGGCCGGGCACGACCTGAGCAGGCTCCCCGAGCCGGAGAGCGGCCTGACGGAGTGGCTCCACACGCGCGACCTCGCCGAGGGGTTCTGCGCCGTCACGCACCCCTCCGCCGGTCTCGGGCTCGAGCTCGCGTTCGACCTCGGCGTGTTCCCCACGGTCTGGCTGTTCGGCGTCTACGGCGGCTGGCGCGGCCATCACGTCCTGCTCACGGAGCCGTCGACGAGCCCGCCGGGAAGCCTCGCCGACAACGCGGCACGCGGGACGGCGGCGACGCTCGCGGCCGGCGCGGCTCTCGAGACGGAGGTCGTCGCGACGGTCGTGGCTTGCTAGCGTCCTGCGCCGGCTTCGAGCCTGCGCGCCGCCTCCTCGAAGCGCTCCAGTGCCTCCCAGTTCAGCTCGACGCCGAGCCCCGGGCGGGAGGGCAGCGCGAGCCGGCCGTGCGAGAGCTCGAGCTCCTCGTGCACGAGCTCGCGCCGCAGTGCCGACTCGGCGAGCGCGCCGGGGAGGAACTCGAAGAAGGGGCAGTGCGGCGTAACGGCCGCGAGGTGGGCCGCGGCGGCGACGGAGATGCCCGTCTTCCAGCAGTGCGGGACGACCTCGCGCCCCCGCGCCGCGGCGAGCTCGCAGACACGCCGCGCCTCGGTCAGCCCGCCGACGCGGCCGACGTCGGGCTGGGCGACGGCCACGAGACCGCGGTCGAGCAGCTCCGTGAACTCGAACCTGGTCGAGAGCCACTCGCCCGCGGCGATCCTGACGGGCACCCGACGCGCGAGCTCGGCGTAGCCGTCGAGGTCGTCCGACCAGAGAGGCGTCTCGACGAAGTAGAGGTCGAACGGCTTCCACGACTCGATCACGCGCGCCGCACGCTCGACGGTGTCGAAGGCGTAGCCCACGTCGACCATGAGCGCGAAGTCGCTTCCGACCGCCCCGCGCACGGCCGCGATCACCTCGGTCGCGCGCTCGTCCGACTCGCGAAGCCCCATGTTCGCGTACGGCCCGTCGAAGATGACCTCGAGCTTCGCCGCCCGGAAGCCGAGCCGCTGTGCCTCGAGCACGAGCTCGACCATCGCGGGCAGGAACTCCTCGAACGTCGACACCTGCGGCATCAGCGAGGCGTACGGCGTGAGCGCGTCACGTGCCTCCTCGCCCAGGAGCTGCCAGCAGGGGACGCCGGCCGCCTTGCCGCAGATGTCCCAGAGCGCGAGATCGAGAGCGCCGAGAGCGTGGACCCCGGCCCCGCGACGGCCGGTCATCGCCGTGTCGACGTACAGGCGCTCCCAGGCTGCCGGCGGGTCGAGCGGATCCATTCCGACGAGGCTCGCACCGAGCCCCCGGTCCATCGTGTGAGTGCCCGGGGCCTCGATGAGAGCGCGGGCGACCCACGCGTTCAGGTCGGTCTCGCCGACGCCGGTGATGCCCTCGTCGGTGTGGACGAGGACGACGATCGTGTCCTGCGCGGAGCTCGTCGCCTCGGGCGCGTAGCCCGGGTCGAGCAGGACATGGCAGTCGACCTTCGTGACGCGCACGACCCTGACCCTAACGCAGCGAGCGAAGCCCGCTGCGTATGATGCGCCGCCATGGCCGGGATCATCGGGCAGCGGATTCTGAGGGTCGAGGACGGACGCTTCCTCCGGGGCGAGGGGCGCTACGTCGCGAACCTGCCGCTGGCGGACGCGCTCTCCGTCACCTTCGTCCGCTCCCCGCTCGCGCATGCGCTCGTCACGGGCATCGACACCGCCGCGGCGGCAGCGATGCCCGGGGTGCAGGTGTTCACCGCCGCGGACGTCGACCTGGGACTGTTCGAGCCGCCGCCCCTGCCCGGCCTCGAGCTGCGCATGGCACGGCCGCTCGTCGCGAGCGACCGGGTGCGCTTCGTCGGCGAGATCGTCGCTGTCGTCGTCGCCGAGAGCCGCGCCGCGGCTGCCGACGCCGCCGAGCTCGTGCTCGTCGACTACGAGGACCTCCCGGCCGTCGTCGATCCGGCCGAGGCGCTCGAGGACGGGAACCTCCTCTTCCCCGAGCTCGGCACGAACGTCTGCCTCAGGCGAGCCGTCGACGAGCCCGACGAGGCGCTGTTCGCAGGCTGCGACGTCGTCGCGTCCGGGCGGATCGCGAGCCAGCGGCTCGCACCGAGCCCGCTCGAGCCGCGCTCCTCGGCCGCGGTCGTGGCGGAGGACGGCCGGCTGACCGTCTGGCTGTCGACGCAGACGCCGCATCAGGATCGGGACGGGCTGGCGCGAATCCTCGGTCTGGACGCGGCGGACGTGCGCGTCGTCGCGCCCGACGTCGGCGGCGGCTTCGGCGCCAAGGGGCTCTCGGTCGAGGACGTGCTGGTGGCCTGGCTCGCACGGCGGACCGGCCGGCCGGTTCGCTGGACGGAGACGCGCAGCGAGAGCATGGTCGCCCTGGTGCACGGCCGGGGCGCCGTCCTCGACGTCACCGTCGGCGGCGACCGGAGCGGCGCCATCCACGCGTACCGCCTGCGCATCCTCCAGGACGCCGGCGCCTACCCGTGGCTCGGCGCCTTCCTCCCCAACTTCACCGCGCTCATGGCGAGCGGCGTCTACGCGATCCCCCGGATCGAGGTCGAGGCCGTCTCGGTCGTCACCAACACGACGCCGGTGGGGGCGTTCCGCGGCGCCGGACGCCCCGAAGCGACCCAGGCGATCG
>JBBILK010000171.1:0-6525 GCA_037444965.1 Actinomycetota bacterium
GCGGGCGAAGCCGGCTCGTGGCCGGCAGCAACAGCCTCCTCGACCGCCAGTGCCGCCTCCTCCCCGCCCTGGCCGTTGGCGGCCCCCGCGGCGAGCTCCTCGACGTCGACGCGGCGCGAGCCCGCCGCGATCCCGTCGGCGATCACGCCGGCGATCAGGTTGCAGGAGCGGATCGCGTCGTCGTTGCCGGGGATGACCAGGTCGGCGTCGTCGGGGTCGCAGTTCGTGTCGACGAGCCCGACGACCGGGATGCCGAGGCGCCGTGCCTCGCGCACGGCGAGCTGCTCCTTCTTCAGGTCGATCAGGAAGACCGCGTCCGGCAGGCGGGACATGCCCATCACGCCGCCGAGGTTCGTCTCGAGCTTCTCGAGCTCGCCGAGCATGGTGATCCGCTCCTTGGACGGGAGCAGGTCGATCTGGCCTTCTTCCCGTAGCCGCCGCAGCTCGTGCAGCCGCTCGATCCGCTCGGAGATCGTGCGCCAGTTCGTGAGCAGCCCGCCCAGCCAGCGGTGGTTGACGTACGGCATGCCGACCCGCGCCGCGTGGTCGCGAACGGCGTACTGAGCCTGCTTCTTCGTGCCGACGAACAGGACGGTGCCGCCCCGCTCGGCGATGTTCCGGCAGAACGCGTACGCCTGCTCGAGCAGGGCGAGCGTCTGCTGGAGGTCGATGATGTAGATCCCGCCGCGCTCCGTGAAGATGTAGCGGCGCATGCGCGGGTTCCAGCGCCGCGTCTGGTGGCCGAAGTGAACGCCGGCCTCCAGGAGCTCGCGCATCGTGACGACGGACATGCTCGTGCCTCCTTCGGTTGAGTCGTGCGGCCGGCGGCGGGCTGGTGGAACCGGGTCGAGTTCCCGGCACCGCCACCCTCCCGTTCTCCGCCGGATCGGAGTTCCAGGGTCGCTGGATTCTAGCGGCTCGCGCCCTCCCTCTCGCTACGCTCGCGCGCGGTCGAGCGCCGTAGCGAGGTCTGGCGGGAGCGGTGCCTCGACGTCGACTGGCTGCTGCGTCCACGGGTGGGGGAACGCGAGCCTCACCGCGTGCAGGAACTGCCGCTCGAGGCCGAGGTCGCCGGCGAGGCCGTAGACCGGATCGCCCGAGACCGGCAGCTGGATCGCGGCGAGGTGCACCCGGATCTGGTGCGTCCGTCCCGTCTCGAGCCGGACGCGCAGCAACGCATGCCTCGGCAGGAGCTCCTCCACCTCGAAGTGCGTGACCGCGTCCCGCGGGTGGTCGGTGTCGAGCGAGATCCGGGTCGGGTCGTGCCGGTCGCGCCCGAGCGGGGCCTCGATGCGACCGCGCCACGACTTCGGGCGCCCACGCACGAGCGCCAGGTACTCGCGCGTCAGCTCCCGGCGGCGCAGCAGCCGCTGCAGCCGGCGGTGCGTCTCTCCGTCCCGGGCGACGGCGAGGAGCCCCGACGTGTCGCGGTCGAGCCGGTGCACGATCCCGGGCCGCTCGGGCTCCTCGCCTCCTGCGATCCCGCGCCCGAGCAGGCCGTGCACGAGCGTGCCGCGGCCGTGGCCGGCCGACGGGTGGACGACCATCCCGGCGGGCTTGTCGACCACGAGCAACCACTCGTCCTCCCAGACCACGCGGAGCTCGAGCTGCTCCGGCTCGAGCGTCGATGGCCTCCGCTCCGGTACCGAGACGAGCATCACCTCCCCGCCTGCGAGCCGGTGGCTCTTCGCTCGGGTGCGGCCGTCGACGAGCACTCGACCCTCACGCAGCAGCCGCTCGGCCTCGGAGCGCGAGCCGATTCCCTCGGCGCGCGCAAGGAACCGGTCGAGCCGCTCGCCGGCCGCCTCGACGGGAACGGCGACCTCGAGCTCGGGCATCTACCGCGGCGCCGGGTGGCGGCGGTGAAGCCGTGGACGGCGCTCGCCGAGGAAGAAGATCGCGAGCAGGAGCGCCACGCCGATCGTGATGAAGACGTCGCCGAGGTTGAACGCAGGCCAGTACTGCGGGTCGATGAAGTCGGTCACGTAACCCTGGCGGATCCGATCGACCAGGTTCGACATGCTGCCGCCGACGAGGAAGCCGAGCGCGACCGGCAGCACCGGATGCCGTGCTCCCGAGCGAGCGAAGTAGACGAGCATCCAGATCACGGCGATGCCGGTCAAGATCGTCACCGGCGACGCGGCACCCGGGAAGAGGCCGAAGGCGATCCCGGTATTGCGGACGTGGTGGATGTCGAACGGGCCGACCACGTGGACGGCCTCGCCCAGGTCGAGCTCCGAGCGGACGATCGCCTTCGTGACCTGGTCGGCGGCGACGGCCGCGGCTGCGACCACCCCGAGCGCGAGCCACTGGTGCACCCCGGCGGCCAGGGACCGCGACGCCACGGAGACGGGCACCCGGCCGTCCGTGACGGAGCCGACACGGATGTCGGCGACCCGCGGGCGCTCGTTCAGCCCCTCTCCTCCAGGCGCTTGCAGTCGATGCACTTCGTCGCGTAGGGCATCGCCTCGAGGCGCTCCTCCCCGATCGGGTTGCCGCACCGCTCGCACACTCCGAAGGTGCCGTCGTCGATCCGCTTCAGGGCCGCGTCGATCTCCTTCAGGACGTGCGTGGAGTTCTCCTCGAGAGAGTAGTCGAGCTCCCGGTCGACGGTCACGGTCGCAGTGTCCGCCATCCCGGTCTCCGGGACCTCCTCCTCCATCGAGCCCGCGTTCTCCTCCTGCAGGTACTCGAGCGCGTGGCTTACGCGCAGGCGCTCGTCGAGGAGAAGCTCGCGGAAATGCTCGACGTTCACACCGACCCCTTTCGTTTCCGGCCGCCGAGCAGGCGCTCGGCGTCCGCCCGTGTCACACCTTCTACCTCGACAACCTTATCCCGCGACGAAGCGCCTGCGACGAGTGTGACGCATGAGCGGGGGACGCCGAGCACGTCCGCGAGGAAGTCGAGCAGCGCGTCGTTCGCCCGCCCGCGCTCGGGTGGCACGGCCACTCGCACCTTCCAGGCGTCGCCGTGGCGTCCGACGACCTCGTTCGCCGAGGCCCCGGGGGAGACGCGGAGCCCGAGGCGTACCCGCCCTCCGGGCGGGCTGGCGTCCCTGCGAGCGCAACCCACGCCCGAAGCGGCTCAGGCCGCCTGGCCCGGCAGCGCGAGCTCGCCCGTCTCCTCGAGCTCGTCCACGGGCCGCTCGAGCTGCGCGAGCGCGGCCCGCAGATCGGCCGCGACAGCGTCGCGGGCCGCCTGAAGACGCCGGGCGTCGGCGCGGATCCGCTCCCGCTCTACCTCAGCCTGCTCGACCAGCCCGCGTGACTTCAGCCTCGCTTCCTGCAGCAGGAGCTCGTACTCGCGCTGCGCGTCCGCCCGGAGCGTGTCGGCGGCACGCTCGGCCGACAGCATCGTGTCTCGCAGCAGCCGCTCGAGCTCGCGGAACCGCGCGACCTCGGCCTCGAGGCGCTCGACCTCGTCCCTCAGCTCGCCCCGCTCGCGCCAGGTTTCCTCGTAGCTCGTCACGACCTGGGCGAGCAGACGGTCCGTGGCCTTGCGGCTGTACCCTCCGACGCCGCGCTTGAGCCGGACGTGGCGGATCTCGACAGGCGTGATCGTCATGCGAGAGAGTTCGCCGTTCGCGGCGATCGACCTGCCGCGAGCGACACTCAGTCGAGCGAGGCGATCCCCAGCCGGACGAGGCGCCAGAGGATCGAGAGCGCGAAGATCGCGATGATCGGCGAGAGGTCGAGTCCCATGCCGCCGACGCGGAGGAAGGGCAGGAAGCGGCGGAAGAGCGCGAGGAACGGGTTGACGGTGTCGTAGAGAAAGCGCTGGAACCGCGCGAGCCACGCGTGGTAAGGCAGCTGGATCCACGAGGTCAGGATGTAGAGGAAGATCAGGAGCAGGTAGACGTAGTACAGCGCGTCGACGAAGCGAATCGCCGTCGACACCGCGTCGCCGAAGGGCATCCTACGCCTGGTTGAAGAAGCCCCGCTCGACCATCCGGGCCCGCTCCTCGGCGGAGACCTCGACGTTCCGCGGGGTGAGCAGGAAGACCTTGTCGGCCACCCGCTGCATGCCGCCGTTCAAGGCGTAGGTGAGCCCGCTCGAGAAGTCGATGAGACGCTTCGCGAGCTCCGCGTCCGCGTTCTGGAGGTTGAGGATGACCGGGATCGAGTCCTTGAACTTGTCGGCGATCGCCTGCGCGTCGTTGAAGCTGCGCGGAACGACCAGGTGTACCCGCTGGGAGCCGGCCGAAGCGACCGCCTCGAGCGGGGCGCGGGGCTGCCGTTTCGACGACGGCGCCGGAGCGGGCCGGGCGGCGGGCTCGGGGTCGGTCCAGTCGTCGAACTCGGGCTCCTCACGCCGCCGCGGCCGGTGGAGGCGGCGGACGTTCGGGCGGTCCGAGTACGAGCGCTCGAGCGAGTCCTCGGCGGAGAAGTCCTCGTCCCAGTGCTCCTCCTCCTCGGCGATGCCGAAGTAGACGAGGGCCCTGTTCCAGACGCTACCCACACCCATGACGAGCGGAATGTTACCCCCCGAACAGGCCGGAGCCGATCCGCACGAACGTCGCTCCCTCCTCGACCGCGACCCGGTAGTCCTGGGTGGTTCCCATCGAGAGCTCGGGCAGGCCGTGCTCGGCCGCGAGAGACGCCAGCTCGCGGAAGTAGGGGCGCGACCGCTCGGGATCGGTGGCAAGCGGCGGCATCGTCATCAGGCCGCGAACGTCGACGCCGAGCTCGCGCACCGCGGCGAGAAATCCGGGTAGCTCCCCGGGTGGAATGCCCGACTTCGAGACCTCTCCCGCCAGGTTCACCTCGACGAGCGCCGGCACGGTCAGGCGGCGCGCCGCGGAGAGCGAGTCGAGCGAGTGGACGAGCTCGCAGAGCTGCGAGACGATCGGCGCCTTGCGCGACTGGAGGTGACCGATGAAGTGCCAGCGAAACACGGCCGCATGGCGGGCGTGTTTCGCGATCAGATCCTGGGCGCGGTTCTCCCCTACGATCTCGACGCCGGCCTCGGCGAGGACGCCCATCTGCTCGACCGTGACGTACTTCGTCGCCACCACGACCGTCACGCCGGAACCGACCTCGCTGCGCACGCGCGCGTAGGCGGCTCGGATCTCCTCAGCCGACCACATACCCGATGATTCCCTGCCGGCCGGTCCGTCCCTTGTCTCGGCGGTGAGAGAAGAAGAGCTCGGGGTCACAGGCGGTGCACATGTCCACCCGCTCGACGGTCTCGCAGCCTGCTCGGGAGAGCGCCCGCGCCGCGGCGGTCCAGAGGTCGAGGTGCCGGCCGACGACGACGTCGTCGCCGAAGGCGGCACGGTAGGGGCGCGCGACCGCGTCTCCGACCTCGTAGCAGCAGGGGCCGATACCGGGGCCGATCACGGCCGCGAGTCGCCCGCCGCCGAGCGCGTCCACGCCCTCGTCCACGATGCCCGCCAGGAGGCCACGCCAGCCGACGTGGAGAACGCAGAGCGCGGGCTTGCCGTCGAGCCGCGCGAGGGCGACCGGCAGGCAGTCCGCGGTGACGAGGGCCATCGGCTGGCAGGCCGTGGTCGTCCAGAGGCCGTCGCACTCCTCGAACTCGGCCTCGGCCGTCACGATCCCCGTCGGGCGCGCCTCGGCAACGCGGGCGCCGTGCTGCTGCCAGGCCATCGTCGCCAGCTCGGGATCCGCGCCGACGGCCGCGCACAGCAGCCGGCGGTTCTCGAGCACCCGCGCGGGCTCGTCGCCGGTCAGGATCCCGAGGTTGAGGGATCTGAAGGCTCCGCCGCTGACGCCGCCGAGCCGGGTTGCGAAGGCGACCCGGTACGGGCCGGGCGCCTCCCACTCGATCAGCTGCGGGCCGTCCACGCCTCTGGCCGGCTAGGCGCCGACGATCGCGCCCATTACGCGGGTGACGCCGTCGAGCGCGCTGCCGAGGAAGGTCGAGAACTCGTCCCGGAAGACGAAGAACAGGCCGAGCACGATCAGCATCCCGTACTGGTCGAGGCGCACCCACTGGCGGTACGTCTCGTCGCCCATCAGGACGCCGACGATCCGGGAGCCGTCCAGGGGCGGAATCGGGATCAGGTTGAAGATCCCGAGCACGACGTTCACCAGGTAGGCGAGCCGTACCACCTCTGCCGCCTCGCCGCTCAGCCCGGCGTGCTCGTGCACGGCCAGCGCGATCAGGGCGAGCACGAAGTTCGTCCCGGGCCCCGCCGCGGCGACGATCGCCATGCCTTCGCGCGGGCGCTTGAAGTAGCCCGGATGCACGGGGACGGGCTTGGCCCACCCGAACGGAAGTCCGGCGGCGAGCGACGTGATCGTGAACATGAGCGTCCCGAGCGGATCGAGGTGCTTGATCGGGTTGAGCGTGATCCGCCCCTGGTTCTTCGCCGTCGGGTCGCCGAGCCGCCACGCCACCCACGCATGGGCGAGCTCGTGCAAGGCGAGGCTCATGAGCACGCAGGGGGCGAGCAGCAGGAACGTGCGCAGATCCATCAGCCGGCGCGGGCCCCGATCAACTCCTTCGCCGCTTCGAGCTCGGCCTGCCGGCCGTCGGGGAGCTCGCCGTCGAGCCTCCGGC
>JBBILK010000172.1:0-1370 GCA_037444965.1 Actinomycetota bacterium
CGACGCCTTCGAGGCGGCCGCGGCCCAGGCCGAGACGCCGGAGGCGCTCGAGGGCCTCGGCGTCGCCTCCAGGTGGCTGAACGACGCGAAGCGCGCGCTCGGGGCAGGTGAGCGCGCCTACTCCCTCTACCGGCAGCGCGACGACCGGCGCGGGGCGGCGCGAGCCGCGCTCGCGCTCGCCATGCACGAGTACGTTCTCCGTGGCGATCCGGCGGTCGCGGGCGGGTGGCTCGAGCGCGCGGCGCGCCTGCTAGAAGGCGTGGAGCCGGGCCCCGAGCACGCCTGGGTGGCGGCGTTTCGCGCGCATCTCGAGCTGCTGCTCCGGCACGACCTCGATGCCGCCGCCCGTCACGCGCGCGAGGCGTTCGAGGTCGCGCGCGATGTCGGTGCCGCCGACGTCGAGATGCTCGCGCTCGCCCAGCAGGGGCTTCTGCTCGTCAGCACCGGCAAGGTCGCGGACGGGATGCGCTGTCTCGACGAGGCGACTGCGGCCGCTGTCGCGGGGGAGATCGGCGACCCCGACGCGGTCTCGACGACCTGCTGCTACCTCATCTACGCCTGCAAGCGCGTGCGGGACTGGGATCGTGCGGCCCAGTGGTGCGCGCGCGTGCAGGAGATCTCCGAGCGCTGGTCGGACCGCTTCACCTTCGCCGCGTGCCGGACGCACTACGCCGACATCCTGATCGTCCGGGGCTCCTGGGCGGAGGCGGACGCCGAGCTTGCCGAGAACGTCCGCGAGCTGGGCGAGCTGAACCGCGCACGGGCGGCAGACGGACTTGTCCGCCTCGCCGAGCTCCGCCGCCGCCAGGGGAGGCTCGACGACGCGGAGACCCTTGCGCACGAGGCCGGGGCGCATCCGCTCGCGCTGCTCGTCAGGGCCTCGCTCGCGCTCGACCGGGGAGAAGCCGTCTCGGCGGCAGAGCTGGCGGAGCGGTTCCTCCGCCGGATCCCGCCGGAGGAGCGAACGGAGCGCGTCGCCGGCCTCGAGCTCGCGGCCCGGGCGCGGGCGGCAGCCGGCGAGCTTCCTCGGGCTCGGGAGGCGGTCGCCGAGCTCGAGGGGATCGCCTCGGCGCTCGCAACCCCACCCCTGCGAGCCGCCGCCGCGCTCGGCGCGGGGTTCGCGGAGCTCGCGGCCGGGGACGCCGACGCGGCGCGCAAGGCGCTCGAGGATGCGGTCGACCTCTTCGAGAGGGCCGGCCAGCCGTTCGAGTGCGCCCAGGCGCGCCTGGCGCTGGCGGAGGCTCTGCTGTCGCTCGGACGCGAGTCGCCGGCGCGTGCCGAGCGCCGGGCCGCGTCCGAGGCGCTGGCTCGGCTCGGCAGGACGTCGCCCGGCGTGCGCTTCGACCGCGGATAGAGCCGTTCCACCTTCT
>JBBILK010000172.1:1380-6480 GCA_037444965.1 Actinomycetota bacterium
GTGCCCTCCGAGCCTGCGGGTCTCACGGCCCGCGAGCGCGAGGTGCTGCGGCTGATCGCGCTCGGGCGCTCGAACCAGGAGATCGCCTCCGAGCTCGTGCTCTCCGTCCGCACCGTCGAGCGGCACATCTCGAACATCTACGACAAGATCGGGGCGGCGGGGAAGGTCGCGCGGGCGAGCGCCGTCACCTACGCGCACAGCCACGGGCTGGTCTGAGCGGCCCGAAGGTACGTGTCGCCGCCCGCGAAGATGGGTGTCTGCACGCATGCGCTCCCGTTCCCGGCGGCGTACCGTCCGGCAGGTCGGGGCGATTCGCCGGACGCCGAGGCGCCCGGCGGACCCCCGACTCGAGACGGCCCCGAGGAAAGGAGCACGATGAGCGTCTACACGAGAGAGAGCGTGGAGGTCGAGTTCGCGGACGAGTCGGTCGGCGAGACGCGGGCGGTCGACGCCGGCGCGATGACGATCTCGTTCGAGCGCCTGAAGGCGGGCTTCTCGACAGAGCCGCTCGCCGTGGGACTTCCCGGCGACAGCTGCCAGTGCCCGCACTGGGGTGTCGTGCTGAGCGGCCGGATCCGCGTCCTCGGGTCCGGCGGCGGAGAGGTCGTCGAGGCGGGGTCGGCCTACTACCTGCCGCCGGGCCACAACGTCGTCGTCGACGAGGACTGCGAGCTCGTCGAGTTCAGCCCAGTCGCCGACCGCGCGGCCACGCTCGAGCACTTCGAGCGGCGGGCGGCCGAGCTCGGTCTCGTCTGAGCCCGTGAATCCGGCCGGGGAGCTCGTCGAGCTCGAGGCGACGCGCGACCTCCTGCGGGCCGCGCCGCTCTCCGTCGTGCGGCGAGGACGGGTCGCGTTCGAGCAGACGGAGGGCGTCTGCTGCATGGCGGTCGGCGCGCTCTCCGACATCCCCATGTTCAACCGGGTCGCCGGGCTCGGCGTCGAGCGGCCCGCGACGCAGGCGGTCATCGACGCTGCCTCGGCGTTCTTCGCCCGTGCCGGCGTGCGCTTCCTCGTTCCGCTCTGGCCCGGCGCGCAGCCGTCCGCGATCGCCGACTGGCTGCGGAGTCACGGCTTCGAGAACGGGTACGCGTGGGCGAAGTTCCGCCGCGGCTCCGGGCCGTTCGAGGCCGGCGCCACGGGGCTCCGGGTCGAGGAGGCGGGCCCCGAGCGAGGAGTCGACCTCGGAGCCGTGGTCGCCGAGGGGTACGGGCTCCCCGGCTTCGTCGCCGACTGGGTGGCCGCGCTGTGCGGGCGGCCGGGCTGGCACTGCTTCCTCGCCCTGGACGGGGGCCAGCCAGCCGGGGCCGGTGCGCTCTACGTGAGCGGGCGGACCGGCTGGCTGGGCCTCGGCGCCGTTCATCCCGACCACCGCGGCAAGGGCGCGCAGCGCGCTCTCTTCGCAGCCCGCTTCCGCGCCGCGGCGGCCTGCGGGTGCGAGCTGCTCGTCACCGAGACGGGCGTCCCGATGGAGGGACGCCCCTCCTTCTCCTACTGGAACATCCTGGCTGCAGGCTTCGAGGTCGCCTACGTCCGCCCGAACTACGTCTCGGCGTCGCCCTGAGAGCGCCGGCTCCGGCGCCGTTGCAGCAGCTCCTCGAGCCTGCTCTCGGCGACCATCACGGCCGGGAGCAGCGCGATCGCCGTCACGGCGAGGCCGGCGACCCCCACCACGAAGATCGCGGCGAGCACAAGGAGGCCGAGCTCGGGAGTCACGCCGGCGATTGTCGCGGACCCGCGCGAATTGTGCGAGTGTCCCCTCGTGGAGCCGAGCGAGCGCGCGACCCGCCGCCTGCTCGAGCGCACGCTCGAGCACGCGGTCGCCTACCTCGAGAGTCTCGAGGATCGGCCGGTCCGTCCCTCGGCTCAGGCCGTCGAGCTACGGGCGGCCCTGGCGGTACCGCTGCCGGAGAGGCCGACCGCGCCCGAGCGCGTCGTCGACGAGCTCGTGACCGCGTGTGACCCCGGTCTCCTGCAGGGGGCGGGAGGTCGCTTCTTCGGCTGGGTGATGGGAGGCGCGCTCCCCGCTGCGCTGGCTGCGGACTGGCTGGCGGCCGCCTGGGACCAGAACGCGGCCATCCACGCGACGAGCCCGGCGGCGGCCGTCGTCGACGAGGTCTGCGGCACGTGGCTGAAGGAGCTGCTCGGACTCCCCGGTGACGCCTCGTTCGCGCTCGTCACCGGGTCGCAGATGGCGCACTTCACCTGCCTCGCGGCCGCGCGGCACCGGCTGCTCGCCGAGCGGGGCGTCGACGTCGAGCGGCAGGGCCTCGCGGGCGCGCCTGCGATTCGCGTCCTCGTTCCCGAGCACCGCCACGAGACGATCGTCCGTGCCCTGCGCTTCCTCGGGATCGGCTCGGACGCGCTCCGCGCCGTGGCCTGCGAGGACTCGGGCCGGATCCGGCTCGACGCCCTCGCGACGGCTCTGGACGAAGTGGGCGGCGCGCCGACGGTCGTCTGCCTGCAGGCGGGCGAGCTCAACACCGGCGCCTTCGACCCGTTCGCCGAGGCCTGCGCGCTCGCCGGGGAGAAGGGGGCCTGGGTGCACGTCGACGGAGCGTTCGGGCTCTGGGCCGCGGCGAGCCCGCGCCGCCGGTCCCTGGTCGCCGGCATCGAGCGGGCGGACTCCTGGGTCACCGACGGGCACAAGACGCTGAACACGCCGTACGACTGCGGCTATGCCTTCGTCGCCGACCCGGAGGCGCACCGGGCCTCGATGGCGATCTCCGCGAGCTACATCCTCGCCGGCGACGGGAGAGACCAGACGGACTGGAACCCGGAGTGGTCGCGCCGTGCCCGCGGCTTCGCCACCTACGCCGCGATCCGGTCGCTCGGCCGGAGCGGGATCGCCGAGCTGGTCGACCGTCTCTGCGACCACGCGGCGCGCCTCGTCGGCGAGATCGGCGCGCTTCCGGGAGCCGAGGTCGTCGCTACGCCCGTCTTCAACCAGGGGCTCGTCCGCTTCCGCGATCCGGGCGGCACGGACGACGACGCCTGGACCGAGGAGGTGAGCAGGCGCGTTCGCGCCGGCGGCGAGGCCTGGTTCGGTCCCGTCATGTGGCGCCGGCGCCGCTGCATGCGGATCTCGGTCTCGAGCTGGCGGACGACGGTTGCCGACGTCGACCGTGCGGTCGAGGCCGTCCGCAGCGCACTCGGCTAGGCGAGCAGTCCGCGCAGCTCGGAGAGGCTGCCGATGATCCAGTCCGGTCGTACCGGGGTGCCGCTGGGGAGGCCGCGGGCGAAGCAGTCCACCCAGACGCCGGCGAGGCCGAGACGCTGCGGCGCGGCGACGTCCCACTCGAGGTTGTCGCCGACCATCCATGCCTCGTCGGGCTGGGTCTCCAGCCGCTCGAGCGCGTGCCGGTACACGCGCTCCTCCGGCTTGCCGGCGCCGAGCTCGCCCTCGATGACGATGCAGTCGAAGTAGCGGGCGAGCCCGAAGCGCTCCAGCTTCGCGCGCTGAGCCTGCGCGGCGCCGTTCGTGAGCAGGGCGGAACGCATCCCTCGCCGGCGGAGCCACTCGAGTGTCTCGATCGCCCCCGGGAACGGCTGCATGAGCTCGTCCCGGCGGGTCGCGTACGCGTGCGCGAGCTCGCCGGCGAGCTCGCCGTCTCCGACTCCGAGGCGGTCGAGCGCCCCGGCGACCACCTCGCGCCTGGCGCGCGGCAGATCGAGTCGCCCGCGGCGATGCCGCTCGGGGTCGCCCCAGTACCACTCGGAGTACTCGAGGATCGCGGCGAGCAGCTCCTCGGCGGTCGCGCCTCGGAGGCGGCCGGCGAACCGCCCGCACGCCGTCTCCCAGCACTCGTCCACGCTGACCGCGTCCGCGAGGATCGTGTCGTCGAGGTCGAGGAGGACGGCGCTCGGGGTGACCACTCCACCGGCGATCCTAGCGCCGCCGAGACGGCCGGCTGCTACGCTCACGGTGACGGGTCGTAGAAGACGGCCCGCTGAGATCGATCTTCTCGTTCCTCCGTCGGCGGTTTCGAGCTAGTGACATCTCGACCGACGAAGGAGTCGAACAACGTGTCCAGTACCACCTTCCGTGAGCTCGGCGTGAGCGAGCCCGTCCTGCGCGCGCTCGCCGCCCGCTCGTTCCACACCCCCTTCAGGATCCAGACCCTCGTCCTGCCCGACGCCATCGCCGGGCTCGACATCGCCGCCGAGGCGCCGACCGGCTCCGGCAAGACGCTCGCGTTCGCAGTACCGATCGTGGAGCGAACGGCGCCGGGCGACGCCCGGCCGTCTGCGCTCGTGCTCGTCCCGACCCGCGAGCTCGCGGTCCAGGTCGCCGAGGAGCTCGGCTCGCTCGCGCCGGCGCGCGGGCTCGACGTGGCGGCGGTCTACGGCGGCGTGCCGATCGCGAAGCAGGCGAAGCGCGCGAAGAGCGCGCACGTCCTGATCGCGACCCCGGGCCGGCTGCAGGATCTGCTCGACCGCCGCGCCGTCTCGCTCGACCGCGTGCGGATCCTCGTGCTCGACGAGGCCGACCGGATGCTCGACATGGGCTTCCAGCCGCAGGTCGACCGGATCGTCCGCCGCCTGCCGCGCAACCGCCAGACGATGCTCTTCTCGGCCACCCTGGTGGGGCGCGTCGACGCGATGATCGGCTCGTACACGTCGAACCCGGTGCGCGTCGAGGCCGACCACCCGGCGGAGGCGAAACACGACGTCGAGCACCGGTTCGTTCCCGTCACCGCGGAGACGAAGCTCGAGACGCTCGTCGAGGAGCTGCGCGGCGCGGACGGTCTCTCGCTCGTCTTCGTACGCACGAAGCGCGGAGCCGACCGGCTCGCGAAGCGGCTCGCGCGCCACGGCATCGATGCGGGAGCGCTGCACGGCGACATGTCGCAGTCGGCCCGCGAGCGCTCGCTCGCCCGGTTCGGCGCCGGCGCGGTGTCGACGCTCGTCGCGACGGATGTGGCCGCACGCGGTCTCGACCTCGACCGGATCACGCACGTGATCAACTTCGACCCGCCCGAGGATCACGACGGGTACGTCCACCGAGTCGGCCGAACGGGCCGGGCGGGTCGCAGCGGCACCGGCGTCACGCTCGTGCTGCCCGAGCAGCAGGCGGATCTCAGCCGCGTCGCCGTCCGCCTC
>JBBILK010000173.1:0-4961 GCA_037444965.1 Actinomycetota bacterium
GTCAAAGAGGCGGCCGCAGCGGGCGCCGGCGCCGGCGTGGAGCTCGACGCCGGCAGGCCGCCCGTGCACCTGCGCGGGCGGGTCGCTCGCGTCCTCGATGCCTCGTACCGTAGAACCGGCGGCTACATGCCCGGCTCGGCGGTCGACATGGGCCGCTGCGCCGTCGTCCAGGCGGGCGGGATCGAGGTCGTCCTCACCTCGCGCAGGGTGATGCCGTTCGACGCCGACCACCTGCGTGCCGTCGGGATCGAGCCGGCCGAGCGGCGAATCCTCGTCACCAAGTCGGCGATCGCCTGGCGCGCGGCGCTCGGCCACCTCGTCTCCGAGGCCCTGTGCGTCGACACGCCGGGCGTCTGCACGTGCCGGCTCGAGACCCTGCCGTACCGCCGGGTCCGGCGACCCATCGTCCCGCTCGACACCGTGTGAGCCGTGTTCAACGTGCTTGACGGCTGTTTAGCCACGGTGGTAAGAAGGCCGCGCCGACCACGACCGAGGAGCACCGATGACGTACCCGCTCGCCGGACATACGAACAGCTACCACTCCTATTCGTTCGAGGAGGCGCTGCAAGGGATCGCGGAGGCCGGCTACAAGGGGGTCGAGCTCTCCGCCGTCCCGGGCTGGACCGATCACGTCGACCTCGACGCGCCGCCGGCGGAGGTGCGGGCGAAGCTCGACGGCTACGGGCTCACGGCCGTCTCGCTCTCCGGGCACTCCGATTTGACCACGAAGGAGGGGCTGGCGCACGGGATCAAGGCCGTGCGCTGGGCCGCCGACTACGGGCTCGGGATCGTCAACACGGCGATCGGCGGGCACTGGTCGGAGGAGGAGAACGAGGCCGCCTTCATGGCGAACATCGGCGAGCTCGCCGACGCGGCCAAGTCGGCCGGCGTGGTCGTCGCCCTCGAGATCCACGGCGACATCATGGCCTCGGGCGCGGTGACGCTCCCGCTGATGGAGCGGATCGGCCGAGAGGAGATCAGGGTCAACTACGACACCGCGAACTGCGAGTTCTACGGCGACGTGGCCGCGGTCGACGACATCCCGACGATCGCGCCCTACGTCGTCCACTGCCATCTCAAGGACAAGCTCGGCGGTGCCCGCGTCTGGAACTTCCCGGCGCCGGGCGAGGGTCACGTCGACTTCGCCGGCGTGCTGAAGGCCTTCTCCGAGGCGGGCTTCACGGGCCCGTACGGAGTCGAGATCGAGTTCGAGGGCGAGCCGTGGCCGCCGCTCGCCGAGGTGACGCGGGCGATGGGCAGCGCCTACCGGCACCTCTCGGACCTCGGCCTCTCCTGACGACGGAAAGGAGGGCGCCATGGCGCGCTCGCTCTTCATGCCGGAGATGACGAACCTCGAGGTGCGGGAGTACCTCGAAGGCGGCGGTCGCACGGTGATCGTCCCGGTCGGGTCGACCGAGGACCACGGCGACCACGGGCCGCTCTGGACCGACGTCTACATCCCGATGGAGATCGCCAAGCGGGCGGCGCCCGAGCTCGACGCGCTCGTCGGGCCGCCGGTGCCGTTCGGGATCGCGCACGACCACCGCGGCGCCGCTGGCGTCGTCCACGTTCGCCTCGACACGTTCATCGGGATCCTGCGCGACGTCTGCACGTCCCTCGCCGACGTCGGCTTCGAGCGGATCGTGCTCCTGAACGGCCACTACTGCAACTCGCACGCGATGGAGTTCGCCGTCTCGCAGTTCTTCGACGATCTCCCGGAGGGCGTGCGGGTCTACCCGTTCCCGTACTGGGCCGGGCTGAAGCCGGAGGAGGCCGAGCAGTACCTCTCGGGCTCCGCGGGGATCCATGCGAACGTCGGCGAGACCTCGATCGTGCTCGCGATCTCCGAGGAGCTCTGCGACATGGAGCGGGTGCGCGACTTCACGCCCAGCCTCCCCGAGCTGCGCACGAGCGCGTTCGCGCTGCTCGACCCGCTCTTCCTCGCAACGCCCGGCTCGTTCTGGTCGCTGCTCGAGCAGGGCGGCGGCGTCTGGGGGAAGCCGAGCGAGTCGACGGCGGAGCGGGGCGAGGAGTTCCTCGCCTGGTGCACCGCGGCCGTCGTCAACCTCGTGCGCGATATGGAGGACGTGCACGACCAGCTCGAGCCGAGCTACTCGCGGACGAGGAAGGGAAAGCGTGCCCTTCGCTGAGGTCGGCGAGTACCGCGTCTTCTACGAGGAGCACGGCGCAGGCGACGCGCTGCTCCTCGTCAACGGCCTCGGCGCCGACCACACGACGTGGGGCTTGCAGACGGAGTATTTCCGCCGGCACTACCGGGTCGTCGTCCTCGACAACCCGGGCGTCGGGCAGACGGAAGGGCCTGCCGGCCCGTACACGACCGAGCTGTTCGCCGACGTCGCGGCCGGTCTGCTCCGGGAGCTCGGGATCGAGCGCGCGCACGTGATCGGCGCCTCGATGGGCGGCGCGATCGCCCAGCAGCTCGCGCTCAGACACCGGGAGCTCGTCCGCTCGCTCGTCCTCCACTGCACCTGGGGGCGGGCCGACGGCTACCTGACCGCGCTCGTCCGCAACTGGCAGACGTGCGCGAGGGCGCTCCCGCCGCTCGAGCTCGCCCGCCAGATCTGGCCCTTCGTCTTCACGGTCTGGTGGTACAACGACCACCCCGAGCAGATGGCGGAGCTCGAGCGGCAGATGCTCGAGGCGCCGTACCCGCAGAGCGCGGAGGCGTTCTGCGACCAGGCGGAGGCGTGCCTCGCGCACGACGCTCTCGACCGGCTCGGCGAGATCGACGCGCCGACGCTGATCACGGTCGGCGACCGCGACCTCCTGACGCCGGCGCACCACTCGTACGCGATCAAGGAGCGCATGCCCGAGGCGAGGCTACGGATCTGGAAGCAGATGGGGCATGCGCCGTTCTGGGAGATCCCCGACGAGTTCAACCACGTGAACCACGACTTCCTGAAGGAGCACGCATGATCACGGTCGCCATCCTCGGCGGCGGCTTCATGGGCGCCGCGCACGCCGGCAACTACCGGGCGCTCGGCGACCGGGTGCGCGTGAAGACGGTGTTCTCGCGGACGGCCGCGCGCGCGCAGCGGGTCGCGGAGATCGTCGGCGCCGAGGCGTCGACAGACTTGGAGGCCGCGATCGCCGACCCTGCAGTCGACGCGATCGACATCTGCCTCCCCACGACCCTGCACCGTGAGACCGCGGAGCGGGCGTTCGGGGCAGGAAAGCACGTGTTCCTCGAGAAGCCGATCGCGCTCACGATCGAGGACGCCGAGGCGATCCTCGCCGCCGCCGCGCGGAGCGGCACGACGTTCATGGTCGGGCTCGTGCTGCGCTTCTGGCCCGAGTACGTCGAGCTGAAGCGGCGCATCGCCGCAGGCGAGCTCGGCCGCCCCCTGAGCGTATCCGCCTATCGGCTGTCCCCGCCCGCGGACTGGGCGGATTGGTACGCGGACGTGAGCTCATCGGGCGGCCCGCCGGTCGACCTGATGGTGCACGACTTCGACCAGGTGAACTGGCTGCTCGGCACGCCGCGGACCGTGTACGCCCGGTCGATCAGCTCCGCGGATCCCGGCTACCCCGACCACGTCGTCGCGGTCGTCGACTACGACGGGGCGGAGGCGCTCGTCGAGGGCAGCATGGCGATGCCGAAGAGCTTCCCGTTCTCGAGCTCGATCCGCGTCGTCTGCGAGGGCGGCGCCGCCGAGTACGCCTTTCGCGCCGCGCCGGCCGAGGGCGGCGGCAACATCGGCGCCGTCGACCCGAGCGCGCGCGGCCTGCGCCTCTACCCGAGGGACGGCGAGCCCGAGCTCGTCCTGCTCGATCCCGTCGATCCCTGGGGGCCCGAGATCGAGGAGTTCGTCTCCTGTCTCGAGCAGGGACGCCGGCCCGAGAACGGGACGGGCGAGCAGGCGCTGCTCGCGTTGCGGGTCTCCCTCGCCGCCAACCGCTCGCTCGCAAGCGGGAATCCGGAGCCTGTGTGATGGACGCCCGCGAGCGCGTCCTGGCCCGGATCGACGCCCTGCGAGACGAGACGGTCGCGCTCCTCCAGGAGCTCGTGAGCGTGAACTCGACCACGCCGACCCTGCCCGGCGTGGTGAGGGAGGAGGTGATCGGCGGCGAGACGCGCGTGAACGAGCTCCTCGAGCCCCGCTACCGAGAGGCGAGCCTCGAGACGCACTGGGTCGCGGTCGACCCGGAGCGGCGGAACCTCGTCGGCGTGCGCACCGGCGCGGGCGGGGGCCGGTCGCTCGTCCTGAACGCGCACGTCGACACGGTCGCGCCGGTCGACCCGGACGGCTGGCTCTGCGGCAGCCCCTGGAACCCCGAGCTCCGCGACGGGCGGCTGTACGGGCTCGGCTCGACGGACATGAAGGGCTCCGGCGCCGCGATGTGGACCGTCGCCCAGGCTCTCCACGACGAGGAGGTCACCCTGCGGGGCGACCTCCAGCTGCACTCGGTGATCGGGGAGGAGATGATGGAGCACCCGCTCGGCACCACTGCCGTCCTGGAGGCGGGCTTCCGGGCCGACGGTGCGATCGTGACCGAGCCGACCTCGTACCCGAAGCCGCTCACGGTCTCGACCGTCGCGGCCGGGGTCTGGATCCTCCGGATCGTCGTGCACGGCAAGAGCACGCACTGCGGGAACCGGCCGCTCTCCATCCGCCCCGGTGGCCCCGGCGACGCGATCGGCGTGAACGCGCTCGAGAAGGGGATCAAGGTCGTCGAGTGGCTCCTGGAGCTCGAGCAGCAATGGGGCCTGACGAAGACGCATCCGTCGTTCTCGCCCGGCTTCTTCACGATCGGCGCGAACGTCTTCCGCGCCGACCCCGGCGTTCCGTTTCCCCCGTACTTCCCGAACCGCGCCGTGATCGAGTACGTGATCTGGTACCCGCCCCAGGAGGAGGCGGAGGACGTCGCACGCCAGATCGAGGAGCACGTGCTCGCGGGCTGTCGCCTCGACCCCTGGCTCGCCGCCAACCCGCCGGTGT
>JBBILK010000173.1:4978-6475 GCA_037444965.1 Actinomycetota bacterium
CGAGTGGGTGAACAACTGGCCGCCGATGGAGACGCCCTGGCAGCATCCGCTGACGCAGACCATGGTGGCGGCGCACGAGGCCGCCTCCGGCGAGCCGGTTCCGGACCCGAGCCCGGAGCACCCGGTGAACTTCGGCGCCGCCTCGGACGCCTCGTTCTACGAGGCCGCGGGCATCCCGGCGATCGTGTACGGCCCCGGCGACCTGAAGATCGCCCACTGCAGGGACGAGTACGTGCTCGTCGACGAGGTCGTGCTCGGGGCGAAGGCGCTCGCCGGCGCCGTGATCGACTGGTGCGGCGTTGCGTGACGACGTCCTCGCCCGGATCGACGCCCTCCGCGACGAGGGCGTTGCGCTGCTCCAGGAGCTCGTCCGCACGAGGAGCGTCAACCCGAACTACCCCGGCGTCGACCGGGCCGAGCACCTCGGCGGCGAGACGCGCGTCAACGAGATCCTGAAGGAGCGCTACGAGCAGGCCGGGCTCGAGACGCACTGGGTCGCGCCCGATCCCGAGCGCAAGGCACTGGTCGGCATCCGTCAGGGCACGGGCGGCGGGCGGTCGCTGATCCTGAACGGCCACGTCGACACGGTGCCGCCCGTCGAGGCGGGCGACTGGCTGTGCGGCAGCCCCTGGAACCCCGAGCTCAGAGACGGGCGGCTCTACGGTCTCGGCTCGACCGACATGAAGGGGTCGGCGGTCTCCATGTGGCTCGCCGCCCAAGCGCTCCACGACGCCGGCGTCACGCTGGAGGGCGACCTCCAGCTCCACTCGGTCGTCGGCGAGGAGACCGGCGAGCACCACCTCGGCACGACCGCGTGCGTCGAGGCCGGTTTCCGGGCGGACGGGGCGATCGTGACCGAGCCGACCTGCCCGCCGCGACCGCTCACGATCTGCCTCGTCTCGGCGGCGTTCCTCTGGCTCAAGCTGACTGTCAGAGGAAAGGCGACCCACGCCGGCAACCGCCCGCTCGCGATCCGCCCGGGTGGGCCCGGGGATGCGATCGGCGTGAACGCGCTCGAGAAGGGCGTCAAGCTGGTCCGGGCGTTCCAGGAGCTCGAGCAGCAGTGGGGGCTCTCGAAGAGCCACCCGTACTTCTCGCCGGGATTCTTCAACCTGATGCCCGGCGTTTTCCATGCCGACCCCGGCGTCCCGTTTCCCGCCTACTTCCCCGACCGGGCCGAGCTCCACTGGAGCATCTGGTACCCGCCGCAGCAGCCCGAGGAGGACGCCATCCGTGAGCTCGAGGAGTTCGTCCTCGACGCCTGCCGGCTCGACCCCTGGCTTCGAGACAATCCGCCCGAGCTCGAGTGGCTGCTCAAGTACCCGCCGCTGGAGACCCCGTGGGAGCACCCGCTGCCGCAGGCGATGGCGCGCGCCTGGGAGGCGGTGACCGGGGAGGCGGTCCCCGCACCGGGACCCGACTACCCGGTTCACTTCGGTGCTTCGATGGAGGGCAGCTGGCTCCAGCACGCCGGGATCCCCTCGATCGTGTTCGGTC
>JBBILK010000174.1:0-2805 GCA_037444965.1 Actinomycetota bacterium
CAGGTCTGCGAGCGCACGAAGCGGTAGCCCTCCGCGACCTCGCGGCGCACCGAGCGCGAGCCCTCCGGCCGGATCGCGACCGGCCGGGGCGCCATCGCGAGCAGCGCGGCCGCGGACGCGAGGTAGATTGCTGCCGCGAGCGCGAACGAGCCGCCGGCGCCGGAGGCCGCGATCACGGCGCCGCCCAGCGCCGGGCCGGCGAGCCGCTGGGCGAGCGGCCGCACCAGCTGGTTCAGGGAGTTCGCTTCCACGAGCCGGTCGGTCGGGACGATGTCGGGGACGATCGCGGCGAACGCGGGCCCGAAGAACGCCTCTCCGACCCCGTAGAGGCCGGCGAGCACGATCACGTGCCAGAGCTCGATCGTCCCGGCGAGGGACAGCGCGGCGATCGATCCCACGGCGAGCAGGCGGACGAGGTCCGCGGCGACCATGACCTTGCGGCGATCGACCCGGTCCGAGACGACCCCGCCGACGAGGACGAACACGACGAGCGGGACCGTGGTCGCGAGGCCGACCATCGAGAGCGCGGTCGGGACGTTCGAGAGCTCGTACACCTGCCACGCGATCGAGACGAGGTAGATCCCGTCGCCGAGCAGCGATGCCGACATGCCCGAGAAGAGCAGGGCGAAGTCCCTGATCCGCAGGGGCTGAACGATCCTTGGCGTCGTCATCTGTCACCGTCCTTCCGCACGCGTCCGGGCGCGGTCGCTCCACGGCTCGCGCCGACCGTCATGCCGTCGACGGCGCCTCCGAAGCAGACGGACGAGGCCTCGAGGCCTCGTGGAGGCGCACCGTCGAGCGGCCGGTCAGCGACGCATGCGGCTAGCTTACCGGAGCAGGAGGCGGCCCGTCAGCCGCCGAGGCCGCCGAGGATGGCGAACGGGTTCTGTGGAGTGACCTCCCAGACCAGCTCACCGCCAGGCTGGACGTGCACCTTCGCCCCTTCGGGGACCTCGGAGCGCAGGCGCTCGGCCAGCGCCTGCGCCGCCTCCTCGGTCACCGCGCCGACGAGCAGGTACGTGTGGCGGCGCACGACGGCGATCCCTTCGGCCTCGAGCCGCTCGGCGAGCGCCACGGTCTCGTCGTGCCCGGGGAGCTCGATCCGGACCTCCCAGTCGGCGCCGCCCGTTGCGATCGCTTCGGCGGCCTCCCGCTCCTCGAGCCGCTCGCGCTCCTCGCGGATCTCGGCCGGGCTCCTCGGCAGCGGCTCCGAGGCGTCCTTCCACGTCTGCTCGACCGGGTGCCAGCGCTCGACCGCGACCGTCGCCCGGGCGTGCTGCTCCGCCAGCTCGCGCCGGACGACGTCCTCGACCTCGCGCGCCTGCGCCTCCGACTCCGTGTAGAGAAAGACCCTGGCCGCAGCCCGGCTCACGATCACGCGGTCGCCGAGGCGTTTGCGCTCCTCGGAGGCGAACCGCCGCGCGCCGAGGCGCTCGAGCAGGTCGGCGCCGTCCGCCTCGTCGTCGAAGTCGACGGTGATCCGCCAGTCGTCCTGCATCCCCGTCATTCTCTACCAGACGTCCTCGAGCAGGCGGAGGATGTCGCTCGCCGAAGCCGGCCGGGGGTTCGCCTTCGCACCCGTGCGCGCCGCAGCAGCATCGGCGACGGCCGGGAGCTCCTCCCACGCGACGCCGAAGTCCCTCAGGCGCCCGAAGCCGCCGAGGCGGGCGAGCTCCTCCGCTCTCGCGACCGGGTCTCCCCTGCCCATCGCCTCGCCGAACCGTGCGATCTCCTCTCCCGCGACCGCCGCGTTGAAACGCAGCGCGGCGGGGAGGCAGACGGCGTTCATCGCGCCGTGGGCGAGCCCGAAGCGACCGCCGAGCGCCTGTGCCATCGCGTGACCGACCCCCATACCGGCTCGCAGCGCGGCGCCGGCATGCATGGCTCCCTCGAGTAGGTGCGTGCGCGCCTGGTAGTCGCGCCCGTCCAGGATCACGGCCGGCAGCCAGTCCGAGATCAGGCGCGCGCCGAGCAGCGCCTCGCGGTCGGTGTCGGCGCTCCGTCCCTGCGTGTAGAGCGCCTCGGCGCAGTGGGCGAGCGCGTTCAGCGCCGTCCCGCAGGTCTCGTCCTTCGGCAGCTCGAGCGTGAGCGCGGGCTCGTAGACGATGCCCTCGACCCGGGCACCCGTTCCCCCCGCCTTGACTCCTCGCTCCGGATCGCGCGTGCCGAAGCCCTGCGTCCACTCGGCGCCCGAGTACGTCGTCGGAATCGAGACGACGGGAAGCCCGAGCTCGGCCGAGACCGCCTTCGCGGTGTCGATCGCACTCCCGCCGCCGACGGCGACGAGACCGTCCGCGCCCCGGGCCGCTGCGACGGCCGCTTGCACGCCCTCGAGCTCCGCGTGCGGCTTGACGCCCGAGAAGCGTCGCTCGACGGGCACGTCGAGGTGCGACCACCGCCTGCTCGTCACGAGCAGCGGGCGCTCGATCCCGAGCTCGCCGAGGAGACCGGGAAGCTCCGCGAGGCCCCAGCGGACGATCACGAGCCGACCCTGCTCGTCGCGAAGGCGACGAACGCCTCTGCCGCCCGGGTCGGGATCCGGCGGGCAGCACGGACGAGGTAGATCTCGCGCGACGGAGCAAGCCCTTCCACCCGCGCGATGCCGAGCGTTCCTGCCGCAAGCTCCTCCTCGAGCGCGGTCCGCGAGATGAACGCCACCCCGTGGCCGGCGAGCACGGCGCTCTTGACCGACTCCTGCAGACCGAGCTCGACGCGTGCGGCGGTGCGCAGTCGCACGCCCGCGCGGCGGAGCTCCTCCTCGACCACCTGGCGAACGCCGGCTCCCTCCTGCATCTCGAGCAGCGT
>JBBILK010000174.1:2815-6456 GCA_037444965.1 Actinomycetota bacterium
CCTGCCCGGCCGTGCCCGTGCCGATCTCGATGCGCGTCTCGTCCTCGAGCGCCGCAGGCTGCACGGTGCGGCCCGCGAAGGCGTGCCCCGAGGGCACGGCGAGCACGATCTCGTCGCGGAAGAGCGTCTCGAAGACGAGCGAGCGCACGCGCCGCCGGGCGCCGACGATCCCGAGCTCGAGCTCGCGGTCCGCGACCTGCTCGATCACGGCCTGCGTGTTCGAGATCGAGAGGGCCACGCGGAGCCGGGGATGACGTCTCGCGAACTCGCAGACGAGCAGCGGCACGACCCGGCCTCCGGGGCCCGTCGAGGCGCCGACCGTCAGCGCCCCGCTCAGCTCGCCCTGCTCGGTCGCGAGCTCCTCGAGCAGCCGCCGCTCCGCCTGCAGGAGCCGCTGAGCTCCCTGGTAGAGCACGAGGCCCGCCTCGGTCGGCTCGACCCGCCGACCCGAGCGATCGAGGAGCTTCCGTCCCAGCCGCTGCTCGAGCGTCCGCACCTGGAGGCTGACCGCCGGCTGCGTGACGCCGAGCCGCTCAGCCGCCTGCGAGAAGCTGCGCCGCTCGACGACCGCGCAGAACGCCGCGAGCTGCCGCGTATCCATAAGCAATCAGGGGATTATCTACTTGACGAACCCAAGTAGTTCCCCTAGCCTCCCTCGCGCATGGCAAGCAGACGCATAAGGGAAGCTTATCGAGATCAGTCTCCGTTCATGCGGAACTGATGTACGAGGAATACGGCCAGCAACGCCACAAGATCCGCGAGGACCAAGGCTAGACCGACCGCGCTGTGGCCGCTAGCGATGAGGTAGATGCCCCCGATGATGGCGGCCAACGCAAGTACGAAGGCGATGAACAAGCCTGCGAAGCGATAGAAGACGAAGCTCCGATTCATCCAGTGGCGGTTGGCTTGCTCTTTCTCCGCCATGACGATGATCCGTTCGGCGGCTCCAGGCACCACTTGATTGAAGTCCTCGAGGAGATCTGGAGGGGGTAGCGTTCCTGAGTAGCTGACCGCTATCGCCTGCCACTCCGCGGGCAACGGTTGTGGCAACTCCTGTTGCGCGGGCGAGGTCGAAGAGTTATCGCCGGTGGAGTCCGGCGCCGGCGGCTGTTCGCTAGTGGCCATCCCCATCGTCAAGTTCGAACAGCCACTCCTGCCCAGGATGAACATCAACGCGCAGACTGTGAGTTGTTGCAACGGCATCCACGGCGACCCAGAAGTCGCGCGCGATGGCTAGACGATCAAGCCAGGGCACCGTGGCCCATGATCGATCGACGAAAAGGGGCGCCCAGGGGTCCAAAGCCGCTGTGAAACCGGTAACGAATGCCGTGCGTTGGAACTCGCCTTCCGAAGAGGAGAAGGCCGGACCGTAGTCAGACGCAGGCCGCCACTCCTGAATCTGCCCGTCGATCTCCCGAACACGCCGGATGGCCCGAACGGCTGCCATTGCTCTTCTCAGCATACCGTCCGACGCGGGGGCTAGAAACGAAGGGCCGCATCTTGATTGCGGCCCTTCACACAATGGGGGCGGAGTGGTTCGGGGTAGGCCTTCAAAGCCGATGCCCTGAGGGTTCAACTCCCTCCGCCTCCACAGCCCGGCGGCAGCCTAGTCCGCCCATGGTCATCCGTCCACCACCATCCCTAGGCTGGACATCGCTGCCCCGACAGCGGGCGAGCGTGGTGGAACTGGTAGACACAGCGGGCCTTCACCCCGCCGGCCAATGGGGAAACCCGGCCATGCAGGTTCGACTCCTGTCGCTCGCACCCCAGTCGGGGCAGCTTGTCATTGGATGAGGAACCGTATAGCATTGCTCGTCCCGTCAATTCTCTAGCGAGTCCCTAGATCCTCTCTAGAGATTCGCTAGCTTCACTCTAGAGAGGCCATCGGATGGCGGAGGCGAAGGGCCAACCGGGAGAAGAGAAGACGAGTGCAACGGTTCCGTTGGGGCCATATCAGGTCCTCCCCGAGACCATGACACGTCTCGCCAAGCTGCAGCAAGCAATCCGCGATGCGGGCCATGGCTCCTCGTCAAAGGGACTCGTGCTGTCGGCGCTGATCTATGTCGCGCCGGATGACGGCGAGCAATTGGAGACGGAGATACTCGCGCCATATCGACGCGCTCATCCGACCGAGGATCAGCCCCGGTAGGAGGGCTTATGCTTCTGCGGACGGACTTTGCGTGGTTTCTTGGGCTTGACTTCAAGGGCCGCGCGTACGGCTTCCTCGAAGGGAAGGTCGATCTTTAGAGCGTCGCCGCGCTCGGGCAGCGGCCTCTCTTTCTTCTCGCCAGTCAGCGTCCGCGCTCCCTCACATCGCGTAGGTGAGCCGTTTACCCTCGGCCCCGGCGAGCGCTGCGACCGTTCGCTCTCCGTCGCTCACGTGCCGCTGGTTGTAGCGGAAGTCGAACTCGGCGAGGTACCTCGGCAGATGGGCCTCGCTCACATGGTGGTAGATGCCGTCGATGCCGCGCTTGAGGATCGAGAAGAAGTTCTCGACCGTGTTCGTGTGGACGTCGCCACGGATCCACTCGTCCACAGCGTGGTTGACGGTCTCGTGCGAGGCGAACTCGCGGCCGAGGCCGGCGTACGACTTGAAGGAGTCTGTGTAGACGTGAGCGGTGCGGTCGACGTTGCGGCGGATCGCGCCCTTCAGCTCGTAGCCGGTGACGTTCGCCATCCGGAACGAGCGGACCTGCCCGCCGCGCTCGACGAGCGCGACGACCGGTGTCTTGTCCGCGCCGCGGCCGGTCTTGGTGACGCCCTGCCAGCGGCGCGTTCGGTTGCGGGCC
This sequence comes from Actinomycetota bacterium, assembly GCA_037444965.1. Classification (GTDB taxonomy): domain Bacteria; phylum Actinomycetota; class Thermoleophilia; order Gaiellales; family Gaiellaceae; genus JBBILK01. The sequence goes on from JBBILK010000174.1 coordinate 5,605, forward strand.
TTGCCGCCGATGTAGGTCTCGTCAGCCTCGACGATGCCGCCGAGCTGCTTTGCGAAAGGGGGCTGGGCCATCGCGTAGCGGATCCGGTGCGTCATGAACCACGCGGACTTGTAGGTCACGCCGAGCATCCGGTGAAGCTGATGGCTCGACATCCCCTTCTTCGACGAGCAGAGCAGGTAGAAGGCGAGAAGCCACTTGTTCAAGGGGATGTGCGAGTCCTCGAAGATCGTTCCGACCATGACCGAGAACTGCTTGCGGCAGGCCGCGCACTTCCAGACGCGACGGGTCGAGCTCTTCGTCTTGAGCAGGTAGTGCTTTCGCTCCGCTTCGCCGCAGTGCGGGCAGACGGGGCCGTCGGGCCAGCGGATCGATTCGAGGTACTCGGCTGCCTTCAGCGGGTCCTGGAAGCGCTCGTCAATGACGCTGAATGTGAGGTCTTCGGCATCGCTCATGCCCTCAATCTACCCCAACAGCGTGGGTTTGTCAAGTATATAATCCCGAGCAATCATTATGCCTGGCAACAGGTCTGCAGTGACTCGGCGACCGTCAGCCGAGCTGCTCGTCGAGCGCTGTACGGAAGGCGTCCGGGTTGAGACCCTCGACCTCGAGCTTCTGCGGCTCGCCTCCGCCGGAGACGAGGAAGAAGGTCGGGGTTCGGTCGACCCCGAGCTCGGCCGACCGCTTCTGCGCCTCTGCGTACAGCTGGTCGACGGCCTCCGAGTCCATGTCGTCGAGCATCCGGTCGACGTCGAGCCCCGGCACCGCCTCGCCGACCGCCCGCAGGAGCTCGTCCGTCACCCAGCCCTCGTTCTCCTCGCCGATGAGCTGGTCGTGCGGGATGCTCACGTCGTG
>JBBILK010000175.1:0-6391 GCA_037444965.1 Actinomycetota bacterium
CCCGTGCGCGGGCACGATCTGGCGCGGCTCGGCGCCGGTCCAGGCGGCGACGGAATCGCGGAAGTCCGCGTAGACCCGCTCCGGGTACATCCACGCGTTCGGAAGCTCGGCCGCGGCCGCGTCGAGCACGCCGTCGAGGGGCCCGAACAGGTCCTCGTTCCAGTTGAGCTTCCACACCTCGGCCAGGCCGTAGCGCTCCTTCAGCTCGGCCAGGCTCTCACCGGGGTCGTAGGGGTCGATCCCGACGAGGGACGGCTTGACGAGGCGGCTCCAGTCGGTGCTGCTCACACTCCTAGGATGGCACGTCTCACGGTGTTGCCTGCACCCACCGAAGACGCGCCCTGAGAACGAGCGCGGACGGCCCGTCGAGCCCGAGCGCCCAGGCCAGGTCCTCCGCGAGCGCCTCGGGCGTCGTCTCCCGCACGGGCACGCCGAACGCCTCCGCTGCCCGGACGAAGTCCGGCTGGGTCAGATCGACCGAGGTCGTCTCGCCGTAGAACTCCTCCTGGTACTCGCGCAGGATCCCGTAGCCGCCGTCGTCGACGAGGAGGAGCGTCGCCCCGATCCCGTGCTGGCGGGCGCTCGCGAGCTCCGTGAAGCCGTAGTGGATGCCGCCGTCGCCGGCGACCGCGAGCACGGGGGTCTCCGGCAGCGCGAGGCGAGCCCCGAGCGCGGCCGGCCACGCGTAGCCGAGGGTGCCGGAGCCGTCCGGGTAGAGGAACCGCCGCGGCGCGAGCGCCGGGTAGTAGGAGGCGGCGCAGTAGGCGAGGATCGTCATGTCCCAGGTGTTGACGCCGTCTCGCGGCACCGCCTCCCGGATCGTCCGCAGGAGACCGGTCTCGAGGCCTGCGCCCTGCTCGGCGAGGCCGAGCTCGATACGCTCGCGGACCGCCGCGGCGCGTGCCTCGGCCCGCCCGTCGGCCGCCCGCTCGGGAACGAGCGCCGTCAGAGCGGCGAGCGCCGCTCCGGCGTCGCCGGCGATTCCGAGCGCCGGGTACGTGGCCCCGAGGTGAGCCGGGTTCGCGTCGACGTGGATCAGCGTGCGGGGGAGGCGAAGCTTCCAGTTCCCGGTGATCTCGGCGCCGAGCTGCGTCCCGACGGCGAGGACCGCGTCGGCGTCCTCGAGGAACGCGGCGAGGGCTCCGTCGTAACAGGCAGAGCCGGCGGAGAGCGGGTGATCCTCCGGGAACGCCCCCTTGCCCATGAACGTTGCCGCGACCGGGACGCGGAGGCGCTCGGCCAGCGCCCGAAGCTCGTTCCAGGCGCCGGAGCGCAGGACGCCGCCGCCGGCCCAGACCACTGGCTTCTCGGCTTCGCCGAGCAGGCTGGCCGCCTCCCTCAGTGCCGCCTCGTCCGGGGCAGGGGGCATCATCGGCGACCCGTCCAGCTCGCCGATGCTCGGGAGGTCGGTCTCTCCCCGCAGGATGTCGACAGGGATCTCGACGAAGACCGGGCCGCTCGGGGGCGTCTGCGCCCGGCGCCACGCCTCGGCGAGGATCCCTGGGATCTCCTCGGCGCTCTCCGGCCTCGCGGCCCATTTGACGACGGGCGCGAACGAGGCGAGCTGGTCGTGCAGCTCGTGCAGGTAGCCGCGATCCTTGCCGATCAGGTCTCGGGGGATCTGCGACGCGATCGCGACCACGGGGACGTGGGAGCTCGCCGCCTCCATCAGCGCGGCGAGCGAGATCAGCGCTCCCGGCCCGGTCGAGAGGAGGAGCGGGGCGGGCTTGCCGCTCGCACGCGCGTAGCCGTCCGCCGCGAACCCGGCGTTCAGCTCCGAGCGGAGCCCGACCGGGCGGATCGCGCTCGTCCGTAGCGCCTCCCAGATCGCGAGCGCGTGGATTCCGGGCAACCCGAACGCGACCTCGGCGCCGAGCGCCTCGAGCGACTCGGCGACGAGGTGCCCGCCGATACGTGTGACCGTCTTCTGTGCCATGGCGGCAGCCTACTCCGCCCTACGGGAACGCCGCAGCGGAGTCACGGAATCCCCCGATGCCGGCAGGCACGGCGTCACGAATACTGGGATCGGGAGGTGTTCCGAATGAGCATCGGTTTGGCACCTCTGAACCGCGAGTTCCGGGTTCTTCCAATGACGCGCTCGGGCCGGTGGGCCGTGGCTCTGGCACTGGCAGGGACCCTGCTGATGCTGGCGTGGACCGTGCTCCCGGGCGGAGGCGCGAGCGCTCTCGTCCTCTGGCTGGCCGGCGGCATCGTGGCGCTCGTCGCATTCACTCGCCACGGCGAGCGTGGGTTGCTCGTCTTCGCCGCGCTCCTCCCGTTTGTGATGGCGGTGGTCTTCGTGGTCGCCGAGCTCGTCGAGATCATCAGGGCCTTCGCCTTCTGACGAGCTTTCTGGAGGTGCGCGATGCATACCCACGTCGAGAAGCCCCGGGACGCAAGACGGTGGCGCGTCCCGATCGCGCCGACGACGCCGCTCGGCCGCTGGGCGGTGGGGCTCTCGCTGGCGGGGATCGCGCTGCTCCTGGTGTTCAGGACGCTGCCGGCCGGGAGCGCCGTCAACGGGGGCCCCGCCTTCCTCGCGCTGTGGATCGCTGGCGGCGTCGCCGCACTGCTTGCGATCGTCGGCCGCGGCGAGCGGGCGCTGCTCGTCTTCGCCACCTTGCTGCCGGCTCTCGTGACCGTCGGCTTCCTGATCGCGGAGGTCGTCGAGTTCATCCGCGGCCTCTGACCCTGTCGAGCAGTGTGGCCGGGAGCCGGGTGTAGACCTCGGCGGCGACGCGCACGTCGGCGAACGCGACCCGGTCGTCGGGCGTGTGGGCGACGCGCTCGTCGCCGGGTCCGAAGCCGACGGTCGGGATCCCGACCTCTCCGGCCCAGTAGACGCCGTTCGTCGAGAACTGCCACACGCCCGTCGCCGCCGGACGTCCGAGCACCGCCTCGGCAGCTGCGACCGCCGCCTGCCCGAGCGGCGAGCTCGCGTCCGAGAGCCAGGGCGGGAAGACGAGCGGCAGCCCGTCGAGCTCTGGCAGCTCGGCCTCGCCGCCGTGGCGGCGGGCGACCTCGCGCAGCCGCTCGAGCTCGGCCCGGGCGTCCTCGCCGAGCGTCAGCCGGCGGTCGACGTAGACGTCGCACCGCGACGGCACCACGTTCTGCGAGCCGCCGGCCGCGTGGATCCGTGTCACGGCGAGCGAGCCCCGGCCGAGCACGGGGTGCTCCGCATGCTCGAGCTCGTAGAGGTCCTCGACCGCCCGGGCGGCGCGAAGGATCGCCGAGCGCTCCGGGCGCGCGTGCGCGCCGTGCTCCTGGGCGCCCGCGAACGTGAGCGCGTACTCGGCGCGGCCCCGCTGGCCGAGGTAGACCCGGAGGTCGGTCGGCTCGCCGACGACGACGTAGTCCGGGCGTAGGCCGGCCTGCTCCACGAGGTGGCGCCCGGAGCGCCCCTCCGCCCGCTCCTCCGCGTTGCAGAAGACGACGAGCCGCAGGCCCTCGAGGGCACCGGTCTCGTTCAGCGCAGCGAGCGCGTGGAGCATCCCCGGCGTCGAGCCCTTCTCGTCGCAGGCGCCGAGCGCGTTCAGGTCGCCGCCTTCCTCGCGGCCTTCCCAGGGGTCGAAACCCCAGACCTCCGGGTCTGCGCCGACCGTGTCCACGTGCGTGTCGTAGAGGAGCGTCACGGGCCCGTCGCCTGCCTCGACGACGAGGTTCCCCGTTCCGTCCCGCCAGGCGCGCTCGAGACCGAGCGCCTGCGCCTCAGCCGCGATCAGCACGCAGATCTCGTCGATCCGGGAGTCGTCGGAGCGCACGCGGACGAGGCGGCGCAGGAGCTCGTCGATCGCCTCGCCCCTCCGCCGGACGAGAGCGACCGCGGCCTCGGCGCCTTCGCTAACGTTGCCCACCTGATGAGATCCTCTCACGTCCGGGTGGGGATCGACGTCGGCGGCACGTTCACCGACGCGGCGCTCCTCGACGGTGGCTCCCGGCTCCGGATCGCCAAGGTGCGCACGACCCCGCACGACCTCGGGACGGGCTTCGTCGACGCGCTCGACGAGCTGAGCCGCGGCACGGGGATTCCGCCGGGAGCGCTCGACTACCTCGCGCACGGCTCCACGGTGGCCACGAACGCCGCCGTGCAGGGGCGCCTGGCACGTGTCGGGCTGCTGACGACGGCCGGCTTCCGGGACGTGCTCGAGATCGGCACCCAGCAGCGCCCGAGCCTCTACGACCTCCACCACGCGCGGCTCGCGCCGCTCGTTCCACGGGAGCTCCGTCTCGAGGCCCGCGAGCGAGTCGGGCCCGGCGGCGAGACCGTCGAGCCGCTCCGGCGGGAGGACGTCGAGCGAGCCGGCCGCGCCTTCGCGGCCGCGCAGGTCGAGGCCGTTGCGGTCGCGTTCCTGTTCTCGTTCGCGGACGGAAGCCACGAGCGAGAGGCCCGCGAGATCCTCGAGCGGCGCCTCCCGGGTATCCCCGTCGCCGTCTCCTCGGAAGTAGCAGCGGAGCTCCGCGAATACCCGCGTACGAGCACGACCGCCCTGAACGCCGCGCTGCTTCCGCTCGTCGGCGGCTACGTCGAGCGCCTGGCGGCAGTGCTCGCGGAGCGCGGCGTCGCGGCGCCGCTCCACCTGATGCGCTCGAACGGCGGAGTCGCGGTCGCCGAGGAGGCATCGCGCCTCCCGGTCGGCCTGATCGCCTCCGGACCGGCGGCCGGGGTGATCGGCGCCGCCGAGCTCGGCCGTCTCGCCGGGCTCTCCGACGTGCTCACGTTCGACATGGGCGGGACGACCGCCGACGTCAGTCTCGCGCCCGGCGGGCGGCCCGCGCTCCGGTTTCGCGGCGAGGCCGCAGGGCACCCGGTCAGCCTGCCGCAGATCGACGTGCTCTCGGTCGGCGCCGGCGGTGGCTCGATCGCGCGTGTCGACCGCTTCGGCTCGCTCAGGGTCGGGCCGGCGAGCGCGGGCGCGGAGCCGGGGCCCGCCTGCTACGGGCTCGGCGGCGAGGAGGCGACCGTCACCGACGCCCACGTCGTTCTCGGCACGCTCGATCCCTCTCACTTCCTCGGTGGCCGGCTCGCCCTCGACCGCCGGGCCGCCCGGCAGGCCGTCGAGCGGCGCGTGGCGAAGCCGCTCGGGCTCGGCGTCGAGGAGGCGGCCGCGGCCGTCCTTCGCATCGCCGACGCGACCATGGTGCAGGCGCTCCGCGTGATCTCGATCGCCCGGGGGCACGACCCCCGCAGGGCAGGGCTGGTCGCCTTCGGCGGCGCGGGCCCGATGCACGCCTGCACGATCGCGGAGGAGCTCGGCATTCCCCGCGTCGTCGTCCCCCGCTACCCCGGCGTCGCCTCGGCGCTCGGTCTGCTGCTCTCCGACGTGCGCCACGACCTCGCCCGCACGTGGGTTCGCCCCCTCGCCCGGGTACGTCCGAGGGAGCTCGAGGCGGCGATCGCGCCGCTCGAGCGGCATGCCCGAGAGCTGCTCGCGGACGCGGGCTTCGACGGCGCCCGCGGACGGATCGAGATCGACCTCGACGTCCGCTACCGCGGGCAGGCGTACGAGCTGACGGTTCCGCTGCGGACGCGGCCCGCAGGCGCCGAAGCGCTGCGCGCCGTCGAGCACGCCTTCCACGCGGCTCACCGCCGCGCCTACGGACACGACCGGCCGGTCGACGAGACGGAGATCGTGACCGTGCGCGTCCAGGCGACCGGGAAGGTACGCGTGCGCCCGGAGGTCTGGAGCGCCGACGGAACGAGCCGCCGTCCCCGGCCCGGGCGGGCCTCGACCCGCGGGCGCTACACCGTGCACGAGCGCGACGACGTCCGGGCGCCGGTCGCCGGCCCGGCGATCGTCGAGCAGGACGACTCGACCATCCTCGTGCCCCAGGGCTGGCGGCTTCGGCCCGGCTCCGCCGGCAACGCGATTCTCGAGCGGCGGGGGAGGCCGTGAGCGTCGACCCGGTCACGCAGGAGATCCTGAGCGGCGCCTTCGACGGCATCGCCGAGGAGATGGCCGTGGTCGAGTACCGCTCCTCGTTCTCGCCGATCATCCGCGAGATGCTCGACTTCTCGTGCGGCCTCTTCGACCCGCAGGGCTGCCTGATCTCCCACTCGGAACAGATCCCCGCTCAGCTCGGCCTGATGCAGTTCGCGCTCGCCGCCTCGCTCGAGGCCCACGGCAGGCTCGCCCCCGGCGACGCCGTCCTCGTCAACCACCCGTACCACGGCGGCACGCACACGCCCGACCTGCAGGTCTTCGTGCCCGCCTACCACGGTCGGACGCTGCTCGGCTACGCGGGCTCGATCGCCCACCACATCGACGTGGGCGGCCGCGTCGCCGGCACCGAGAGCGCCGAGAACACGGAGGTGTTCCAGGAGGGAATCCTCTTCCCGCCCGTGAAGCTCGCCGAGCGCGGACGCCGGAACCGCGGCGTCTACACGCTGATC
>JBBILK010000176.1:0-6373 GCA_037444965.1 Actinomycetota bacterium
TGCTCTTCCGATCTGTCGAGCGACGGCGGCACGATGCTAAGGCTATCGCCACGGCGACGGGCCGCGGGGCTCAAGCCGACCGGGCCGGAAGCCGATTACGTGCGCGTGGTCACGATCTCGCGGGACCGAGGCACCGAAGCGACGTTCTGTCCCGGCTGCGGGGAGGAGTGCCCTGCCAGCTCGCGCTTCTGCCACGGCTGCGGTACCGAGCTCGTCGTGTCCTCGCCCGGCGGGGCGCGGCCGGCTCCGGCGCGACCCCGGGCCCGCCCGGCCCGCCTGCTCGCTCTGGCCGTCCTGCTCGCGGGGATCGGTCTCGCCGCTGCCGGCGTCGTGCTGCTCATGGGGGGTGGAGGCGGCGGGACGTTCGTCGCCGATCTCGGCTCGGTCGCTTCCGGCGAGCCGGCCCCAGACCCGCCCGCCGTTCCTGCGCCCGTCGTCGTCCCGGCCGAGGAGACCGCCGGCTGGGCCACGTGCCGGAACGAGGTGTACGGCTTCCGGCTTCGCTACCCGACCGGCTGGCACACGGTGGACTCGCCGGCCGAGCAGGCTTGCCGCTTCTTCGATCCCGACGCCTTCGAGGTCGGCGCCGACGGGCCGACCGTCGTGACATCGGTCAACGTCTTCGTGTTCCCGGAGCAGTCGTTCGACGCGTTCCTGAGCGAGGACTCCGGGGATGCCGCCGTGCAGCTCGAGCGCACCGATCTCACGCTCGGCGGGCGACGGGCGCAGCTCGTCGAGGCGACGATCGACAGCGAGTCGGGCCGGACGCGGGCCTACGAGTACGGCATCGAGTTCGGCGGCGGTCTGCTCGTCCTCGGCGCGCTCGAGGGCGGCTCGGCCGAGTTCGAGGCGGCCCGGCAGGTGGTCGACGCCATGGCCGCGAGCCTCGAGGGGCCGTGAGGGCTGCGATCGCCATCGCGCTCGCGGCCGCCGCGGTCGCGCTGCTCCCGGTCGCCGCGGCCGGCGCCGCGGAGCCGATCGAGGGAACGTGGTCGGTCAGCGGGGGCGCGGTGTCGGTCGTCGCGACCGCGCCGGGGACGTTCGCCGGCACCGTGACCGCACCGACGAAGTTCTCGGCCTGCGTCCACGAGGCCGGGCAGCGGATGTGGGAGATCACCGGAACCGGCACGCGCTACACCGGAACGCACGACGGCTTCGAGCAGGGCACCTGCGCGATCGTCGAGGATCTCCCGGCGACCTGGGAGGTCCAGGAGCACGAGGGGAAGTTCACGCTGACGATGTGCGTGACGTTCCCGGAGGACGGGCACACGGAGTGCAACACGCTCAAGCGCCTGAAGCCGCCGCCACCGTCGACGGTGCCCTCGACGACGCCGGACAGGGTCGAGGCGCCGCCGCTCGTCGCGTGTGCGGTCGAAGGCCGTGTCACCGACTACCAGGGCCGGGGCGTCCCGGGCATTCACGTGCAGGCGAGCTACGGCGACGGGCTCGTCGCCGACGCGGCGACGGACGCGGGCGGCCGGTATCGCTTTCCGCGCGTGCACGGCGAGGTGATCGTGCGCCTGATCGCGGAGGAGGGTGGAGGACCGCGAATCGGGCGCTTCCGCGTGCTCTTCCGCGAACGCCAGACGGTGCTCGAGACGATCCCCTTCCGGGTGGAGCGGGGGAGCAACTGCCGCCGCGACTTGCCCCTCGACGGCCGCGAGAGCGGCTATGTCCTCATCAACCCTGCCGGCGCGGAAGGTGTCCACTGGCGCGCCCTGGGCTCGATCTACCAACGCCTGCGACGGGCGGCCGACTATGCGGAGAGCCTCGGCGTGCGGTTCGACTACGGCCTGCCCCTCACGGTCTACGCGTGGTGCGACGACCCTGACCTTCGCTGCGGCGCGGACGCGCCCTCCCCGGCCTTCTACGTCGGGACGAACGCCGGCGGGCAGGTCGTCAAGCGTCCGTACATCGCGCTGCTGCCCGCCGCGAGCAGGCTGATGCGCGGCCGCGCCGATGCGACCCTCTACCACGAGTTCGGCCATGCCGTGCTCGCCGACGCCTTCGGCAACGCCCTACCGTGGGCGTCGGGCGACGGCAACCACCTCGGCTACTACGAGAACCGCTGGTCGACGGACTCCTGGACCGAGGGCTTCGCGAACTTCTTCGCGGTCATGGTCGCGAAGCACGTCGACCGGGGATTCCTTCCGGAGCACTTCAACACGAACGGGTACGTGAAGGACATCGAGTGGGACTGGGCGGCGTGGAACGGGCTCGGCCGAGAGGAGGAATGGGCGCTCGCGGGGCTTCTGCTCGACTTCGAGGACGGGCCGGGCGACTACAGGGCCGGGCGGGCACGCGCCGACGTCGCCGTCCGCTGGGGCAAGGCGGAGCTGAACGGCCGCCGCGTCATCGCCGGCAACGTCCCGCATCCCCCTCCGGGAGACCTGACGGTCGTCGTCGAGCTGTTCGACCGGTCCGGCCGCAGGGTGCTCGCACGGCGCGCCTTCTACCGGGACGGCTTCTTCCTGCTGCCGGTGCCGAAGGGCGTCGACTACCGCTCCGTGCGCGTCAAGGTGCTCGACGGGCCGTACGGCGTCGAGCACGACGACGATCCGCTCGACCTGGATCCCGGCGCAGTGTGGAAGGCCATTCTCGACTACGGGGCCAGGAAGGGAGCCGCGTCGTCCGGGTCGTCCTATCCCCACGTCTCGAGCGCGTTCCAGCTCTACCGCGCGCTCGATCGGGCGTTCGGCGGCACGGATCGCGACGGCGACGGTCAGAAGGACGTCGCCCAGATCTTCCGCGCCCACGGCTTCTTCGCCGACCTGAACGGGAACCTGACGGCCGACCGCGGGGAGGCGGTGGGCCTGACGAGCCACCCGGCGTACCGGGATGGCGCTCTCGCCTTCCCCGAGCTGGACCCGCGCTATGCAGCCGAGCTGCTGCCTCAGGAGGGCGTCGCGATCGACGCGGGCGGGGCTCTCGAGACGGAGACGATCGTGTTCGTCGGCTTCGCGGGAGAGGACGAGCCGCGAAGCTACGCGTACGCGACCGTCCCCGGAGCGGACGGACGGGTTCCGGTCGCCGTGCCGCCGGCCGACAGCGGTGCCACCGTCACGCTCGTCACGCTGGCCGAGGGGCACGTCCCGGCCGTCGTCGCCGAGCTCGACGCGGCCGAATTCTGGGAGCAGGCCGCCGAGCATTCCGACGAGGCGTTCCTCCACTACCCGGTCGCGCTCGCGCCGGGCGCGCTCGAGCTCGAGACAGGAGGCGGAGGGGCCGGCAAGGGGCAGGCGGCCGTCTTGCTGCTCGTCGGCGGCGGCCTCGCGATCGCCGGGGCTGCACTGCTCCTCTTCCGCCGGCGCGTGGCTGCGCCGTGAGGCGCATGGCCGCTGCCTGCGGGCTCGCGGTGCTGCTCGCGGCGTGCGGGGACCGGCAGGCCGGCCCCTCGCCGGACGCGAGCGCCGTCGAGCTCGAGGTCACCTTCGGCGCGGAGATACGAGGCACGCACACCACCTACAGCACGTTCACGGTCGAGCTCCGCTGCGATCCACCGGACGGTACCGTGATCGATGCTCGAGCTTCCTGCGAGCGGCTCGAGGCCGAGCAGGAGCTCCTGGTCGCGCCGCCCGGGAGCGCATGCGACCGGCCGCCGTCCGACTGGGAGGTGACGGTCCGGGGGACGTACGAGGGCCGCGCGGTCGCGGCCGTCTTCGATCGTTGCCATCGGGCGGAGGTCGCCCGCTGGATGCGCATCGTGGACTTCGACATCCCCGAGCCCGGGATCTGACGAGCGCGGGCGGCGCTAGCTGCCCGCGAGCCAGGCGAGCTGCTTGCTCGAGAGGGCGACGCCGGCAGCGGCGAGGCAGGCGTCGAGCTCCGCAGGAGAGCGCGGACCGACGACGGGAAGCGCAGGAAACGGCTGCGCGAGCACCCAGGCGAGCGCGACGGCGACGGTCGGGAGGCCGAGCTCGCCGGCCAGCGCCTCCGCGCGGCGCCGGCGCTCGAGGTTGGCCGGCGAGAGCCACGACAGGCGCTGCTCCTCGTCCTCGGCCCGGCCGGCGAAGAACCCGCGGGCCTGCGCCGACCACGCGAGCAGCGGGGTCTGCGTCCGCGCGTGCCAGGCGGGGTCGGCCCGCAGGCAGCCGTCCCAGACGGGCTCGAGCATCTCGGCGAGGGAGAGCTGGTTCGAGAGCGCCGCGAAGCCAGGGAGGCCCTGCCGGGCAGCAGCTGCGTTGAAGGCCTCGAACCGCTCCGGCGTCCAGTTGCTCGCTCCGATCGCCCGCACTCGACCGGCCGCGGCATGCGGAGCGAGCGCGTCCAGCCACTCCTCGACGGGAACCGTCCGGTCGTCCCGGTGCAGGAGGTAGAGGTCGAGGACGTCGGTGCGCAGGAGCTCGAGGCTCCGCTCGAGGTGCCGCTCGACGTGCTCGGGCGCGCACCAGGGCGTGTGGGCGCCCTTGCCGACGAGAACGACGCGCTCGCGGAGACCGTGGCGCTCGACGAACCGGCCGAGCTCGCCCTCCGATTCGTCGCCGTAGTGGCGCGCGGTGTCGAACCACGTCCCGCCCCGGTCGACGAACGCCTCCCAGAGGCTCGGCTCGACCCGGACCGTTCCCATCACGATCGGCAGGGCGGCGCCGGGGAGGCCGGGGGAGGCACGGGTCACGGCGAGACGATACCGCCGCGCGGCTCGAGCGATCTGCTATAAGTCGACTTAGATTTTCTCAGCAAGCAGCTCAGGAGGCAGCGCAGCATGGCGAAGACGATCGGTATCGACCTCGGTACGACCAACTCTTGCATGGCCGTGCTCGAGGGCGGCGAGCCCACGGTGATCCCGAACGCGGAGGGCGGGCGCACGACGCCGTCCGTGGTCGCGTTCACGAAGGACGGCCAGCGGCTCGTCGGGGCGCCCGCGAAGCGCCAGTCCGTCACGAACCCCCAGAACACGGTCTTCTCGATCAAGCGCTTCATGGGGCGCAAGTTCTCCGAGGTCTCCGAGGAGATGAAGATCGTCCCGTACGAGGTCGCCACCGGCCCGAACGGCGACGCGCGCGCGAAGGCGGGCGGGAAGGAGTACGCGCCGCCCGAGATCTCGGCGATGATCCTGCAGAAGCTGAAGGCGGACGCGGAGGCCTACCTCGGCGAGTCCGTCACGGACGCCGTGATCACCGTGCCCGCCTACTTCAACAACGCCCAGCGCGAGGCGACGAAGGACGCCGGCAAGATCGCCGGCCTGAACGTGCTTCGCATCATCAACGAGCCGACCGCGGCCTCGCTCGCCTACGGGCTCGACAAGGAGCACGACCAGACGATCCTCGTCTTCGACCTCGGCGGCGGCACGTTCGACGTCTCGATCCTCGAGCTCGGCGACGGCGTCTTCGAGGTGAAGGCGACGAACGGCGACAACCACCTCGGCGGCGACAACTTCGACAAGGCGATCGTCGACTGGATGGCGGCCGAGTTCCTGCGCGACCAGGGGATCGATCTCTCGAAGGACCCGATGGCGCTGCAGCGGCTGTACGAGGCGGCGGAGAAGGCGAAGATCGAGCTCTCCTCGACCACCTCCACGCAGATCAACCTCCCCTTCATCACGGCGACGCAGGAGGGCCCCAAGCACCTCGACCTGCAGCTGTCCCGCTCGAAGCTGAACGAGCTCGCGCACGACCTGCTCGAGCGCACGGTCGGCCCGACGAAGCAGGCGCTCGCCGACGCCGGCCTCACCCCCGCCGAGATCGACCACGTGATCCTCGTCGGCGGCATGACCCGGATGCCCGCCGTGCAGGAGAAGGTCAAGGACCTGGTCGGGAAGGAGCCCCACAAGGGCGTCAACCCGGACGAGGTCGTCGCCGTCGGGGCGGCGATCCAGGGCGGCGTCCTCAAGGGCGAGGTGAAGGACATCCTGCTCCTCGACGTCACCCCGCTCTCGCTCGGGATCGAGACCAAGGGCGGCGTGTTCACGCGGCTGATCGAGCGCAACACGACCATCCCCACGAAGAAGGCGGAGGTGTTCACGACCGCCGAGGACAACCAGCCCTCGGTCGAGATCCACGTCCTCCAGGGCGAGTCGGAGATGGCGACGTTCAACAAGACGCTCGGCAAGTTCCAGCTCGTCGGCATCCCGGCGGCCCCGCGCGGCATGCCGCAGATCGAGGTCGCGTTCGACATCGACGCGAACGGGATCATCAACGTCTCCGCGAAGGACCTCGGCACCGGCAACCAGCAGCAGGTCCGGATCGAGGGCGGCTCGGGCCTCAAGGAAGACGAGGTCGCGCGGATGGTGCGCGAAGCCGAGGCGCACGCCGAGGAGGCGCACCGGATGCGTGAGCTCGCCGAGGCGAGGAACCACGCCGAGACGCTCGCCTACACGACCGAGAAGACGCTCAAGGAGCACCGCGAGGCGCTCGACGACGAGACCGCCGCCGAG
>JBBILK010000177.1:0-6319 GCA_037444965.1 Actinomycetota bacterium
GCGCGTCGCGATGATGCCCGCCCGCCGCTACGTCGCCGAGGTGTTCGAGTCGCCGCACCTGCAGGCGCTCGGGGCGTTCTTCGCGATGCAGACGAAGGGCACCCTCGACGATCCGGGCTCGGCCCTCGGGCTCGTCGAGCTGCCCTGGAGCCATGCCGGCGGCGTGCACCGACCGAGGGGAGGTATCGGCAAGGTCTCCGAGGCGATCGCGCGGGCCCTCGAGGCCGAGGGCGGGACGATCGAGCGGAACGCGCAGGTCGAGGAGATCCTCGTCGAGGGCGGCCGCGCCGTCGGGGTGCGGCTCGCGAGCGGAGAGACGGTGAGGGCACGGCGGGCGGTCGTCGCCGCGATCAGCCCGCTCCGCACGTTCCTCGCGCTGATCGACGCGACGCATCTCGATCCCCGCTTCCGCCGCCGGGTCGAGCAGATCCAGAACGACAACACGAACGTGATCAAGGGGTACTACGCGCTCGAGGAGCCACCGGTCTTCTCCGCCTGCGGCGACGACGGCTCGGAGCGTAGGTGGCGCACCGCCGCGGGCATGCTCTGCCCGAGCATCGAGGCGGCCGACTCGATGTGGGCCGACATCCGCGCCGGGCAGCTCCCCCGCGAGATCGGCTGGTCGTGGTGCACGTTCACGAGCGTGCTCGACCCGACCCTCGCACCGCCGGGGAAGCACACGCTCGGGCTCCACGTCTGGGTTCCGTACGAGCTCGCCGGCGGGAGGGACTGGGACGACGCGAAGGCAGAGATGACGATGCGCCTGTTCGACGCGTACGCGGCCCTCGCGCCGAACCTGAAAGGGAAGCTCCTCGGCTGGGCGGCCCGCACGCCGAAGGACTGGGAGGCGGTCACGGACAACCCCAGGGGCAACATGTTCCACGTCGACTACGTGCCGCACCAGACGTTCGGCCTGCGGCCCCTGCCCGAGCTCTCGGACTACCGCACGCCGATCGAGGGCCTCTACCTGTCCGGCGCCGGCATGCATCCCGGCCCCGCGATCACGGGGCTCCCCGGCCACAACACGGCGCAGGCCGTTCTCGAGGACATCGACTTCTGAGCGAGCGGCTCGCGTTCTGGTGGTGGGGCGAGGACGAGGCTCCCGGGCTCGGCGCGTGGCTCGAGGACGTTGCCGAGGACTTCGCAGCGCAGCGGGGCATTCCCGTTCGGCTGCGGCTGCTCCGGCACGACGAGGTGCTGCCCGGGTTTCCCGCCGCCGTCGAGGCGGGCGCTGCGCCCGATCTCCACTTCTTCTGGAACGGGATCTACCTGATCGACCACGTCTGGCGGGGGTACCTGACGCCGCTCGACGGCCTGCTCGAGCCGGACGAGCTCGCAGCGATCGGGGGCGGGCCGCAGAGCCGGTGGCGGGGGCGGACGTACCGTGCCGTGTGGTACGCGATCCCGGTCGTCTGGGTTGCGAACCGCGACGTGCTCGCGTCGGCGGGCGTCGACCGCCTGCCGCAGACGTGGGAGGAGCTCCTCGACGCGTGTACGCGCGTGCGGGCTGCCGGCCTGCGGGCGATCACCGCTGGCGACGGCGAGGGCGACTTCAGCGTCTGGTGGCTGACGCACCTCCTCACCCAGATGCTCGACGAGCCCGCCGACGCCGTCAGGCTCGTGCTCGGCGAGCTCGACTGGCGCGAGGCGCGGTACTCGGAGCCGTGGCGACTCCTCGCGGAAGCTCGGACCGCCGGCCTGCTCGACGGGGACGCGCTGCCGCTGACCCTCTGGGACGGGCTCGTGCGCTTCAACGAAGGACGGTCAGCCTTCACGCTCGCCTCGGGGCCGATGCTCGCACGGTGCCGCGACGCGCTCGGCGAGGCGGCAACCGTGCTGACGGCGCCCCGAGCCGGGACGGGGCGGCTCGCCGGGCTGCCGATCGTGGACACGCAGGGAATCGGCATCCCGGCGTCGTCGAGCCACCCCGAAGCCGCGGCTGCCTTCGTCGCTCACCTCCATCGGCCCGCGCACCGCGACGCGCTCTGGCGGGAGGCGCGCCAGTTCCCGGCCGACCGCCGCTGGACCGGCCCCTGCCCCGGCGCCGATCCCGACTACGCCCGCATGTGGGACTGGTACGCGACCGGTCCGAGCGCACCCTATGTCCCGAACCTGCTGCCGCTCGAGCTCCACTACAGCCTCGCCGCGGGCATCGGCCGTGCGCTCCTCGGCGGCGAGCTGAATCCGACGGCGGCCGCCGAGCGGGCCGAGGCGCTCTCGCGGGCCTGGGTCGAGGAGGACGCGGAGCGGACCGCGCGCTACCGCGAGTGGGCGCTCGAGGCCGCGGAGCCTTGACCGGAGCCGCCGCTGCGGCTAGCGTCAGCTCCCTGGCGGGCAGCGAGAGGAGGAGCGGTGAGCCCGGAAGCCTCCACCGTTCCTGCGGCGAAGCGTTGCGACCTCGTCTTCGAGGGCGGCGGCGTCAAGGGAATCGGCCTCGTCGGCGCTCTTGCCGTGCTCGAGGAGAGAGGCTACGTCCCCCAGAACCTCGCCGGGACCTCGGCCGGCGCCATCGTCGCCACCCTCTGGGCGGCCGGTTACTCGGCCCGGGAGCTGCGCGACGAGCTGCTCGCGCTCGACTTTCGGGCCTTCCGCGACCGGGGCTGGGAGGACCAGATCCCGGTCGTCGGCGCACCGCTCTCCGTGCTCGTGGACAAGGGGCTGTACGAAGGGCGGGCGCTCCTCCGCTGGCTCGAGGCGCGGCTGTCGGAGCGCCGGGTGCGGACGTTCCGCGACCTCGTGTACCCGGAGTTCGCCGAGGACGAGCGGTACCGCTACCGCGTCCAGGTCGTCGCCTCCGACCTCACCGAGCGGCGCCTGCTCGTCCTGCCCCGGGACGCGTGGCGGCTCGGGATCGCTCCGGACGACCTCGAGGTCGCGCTCGCGGTGAGGCTGAGCGCCGGGATGCCGTTCTTCTTCGAGCCCGTGAGCGTGCCGAACCCGAGAACCGGCCGGGAGCACCTGATCGTGGATGGCGGCGTGCTCTCGAACTTCCCGGTCTGGCTCTTCGACGTCGACGGCGAGCCGCCGTGGCCGACGTTCGGCCTGCTCCTGGTCGAGCCCGAGCCGCGGACGCCGCTCGGCGAGCGGATCCCGCCCCTCGACGGCCCCGGTGTCGTCGGCTTCGTGAAGAGCCTCGTCGCGACGATGCTCGAGGCGCACGACCGCCTCTACGTCGAGCAGGCCGACTTCGCCCGGACGATCCCGATCCCGACGCTCGGCGTCGCCACGACCGAGTTCGGGCTCGCCGCGGAACGGGCCGAGTCGCTCTACGAGGCGGGCCGCCGCGCGGCCGAGGAGTTCCTCGAGCGGTGGGACTTCGACGGGTACGTGGCCGAGTTCCGGCGCGGCAAGCGACACTCGCGCCGCGCCGAGGTGGCCGCGGCGATGCGCGCTACGGACGCCTGAGGATCCGCGAGGGCGTGCCGGCGAAGACGGTCGGGACGCTCGGGAGGAGCGGTGTCACCTCCGTCGCCGCCCGCTCCGCCGGGGCGGGACGGGCCGTGCGTTCGTCCTTCGCGTCGCGCGCGAGCACGCGCTCGAGCGCCTCCACGCAGCGCGGGTCGAGCTCCGAGACCGACTCCCGGTGGAGGAGGCCCATCGCCTGCTCGTGGCTCCAGGCGTCCCGGTAGACGCGCGTGGAGCGGAGCGCGTCGTAGACGTCGCAGGCACCGAGGATCCGGAGCTCGAGGTTGAGCTCGTCGCCCCGCAGGCCCTGCGGGTAGCCGCTCCCGTCCAGGCGCTCATGGTGGCCGCGGACGAGCCTGCGCGCCGCCTCCGAGAAACCGCCGAGCTCGCCGAGCAGCCGGTAGCCGCGCTCAGGGTGGCGCCGGATCACGGCGTACTCCTCGTCCGTCAGCGGGCCCGGTTTCTTCAGGATCGCGTCGGGCACCGAGAGCTTGCCGATGTCGTGCAGGAGACCGCCGATCGCGAGCGTGCGCAGGCGGCTCCGTGGTAGCCCGAGCTCCTCGCCGACCTGGACGGCGCGGAGGGCGACGCGGCGTGTGTGGCCCTCCGTGTACTCGTCCTTCTCCGCCAGGCGGACCATGAGCGCGCGGACGTGCGAGCCGAGGAACGCCTCCTCGGCCTGGACGAGCTCCATCGCCCGCAGGTCGCCGAGCAGCGGGCGCGACTGCGCGCTCCGCCAGAGGTCGAGGGCGACGACGCCGCCGACGAGCGCGATGCCCGCGACCTCGAGCCCGTGGCCGAGCCACCAGCCGACGCGCCAGTAGTCGAGGACGAGCGCGGCGAAGAGGGCGGTCGCGAGCCAGGCGATGCCGCAGACGACCGCGAGATCGGCATGCCGCCGGGTGAGGAGGAACGTGCGCAACGCCCGGAGGGCGAGGATGCCGTAGAAGAGGAGGCCGGCGACGAGCAGCGCGATCGCCGCGGTGCTGCGAGGCTCCGGCACACCCGGGACGAGCTGCGGCGCGACCATGCCGATCGCGCTGACGACGCCGATCGCGGCGAGCAGGGCGCCGAGCAGCCAGAGGAGAGGACGCACGCTCTCCGGCCGGCGGAGCGAGGGGAGGGCCGAGAGCGCGAGGATCGCTCCACCGACGGGGAGGGTCGCGCCACCGGTGAAGCCGACGAGCCCGTTGTAGGAGACGAGCAGCTGGGGCGTCGCGATCCCGTGCACGAGCAGGAGCACGGCCATCACGGAGAAGGCCGCTCCGACGAGAACGACCCGGCCGTCGCCGCGCCGCGCGCCGGCCCACGTGAGCGCGAGCGCAGCGGCGGTCGCGAGCAGCGCACCTGCCGCGACGGCGCCGAAGTGCACCGCGTTCGCGATGTGCACCTTCTCGCCGCCGACGAAGTGCATCGCTGCGACCGGTACGACGGCTGCGGCCGTCGCCCAGGTGAACGCGGGCAGCAGGCGATCGCTCGTCATGCACCCGTGTATCGGCACGCACGAGCGGTCTCTGTAGCCCGGTCGGCACCCGGACGGCTGCGATACTGACCGCGTGAACCGCCTGGCCGACGAGACGAGCCCGTACCTCCTCCAGCACGCCGGCAACCCGGTCGACTGGTACCCGTGGAGCGAGGAGGCGTTCGCGAAGGCGCGTGCCGAGGACAAGCCGGTCCTGCTCTCCGTGGGCTACTCGGCGTGCCACTGGTGCCACGTGATGGAGCACGAATCCTTCGAAGATCCCGAGACGGCGGCGCTCATGAACGAGCGGTTCGTGAACGTCAAGGTCGACCGCGAGGAGCGGCCCGACGTCGACCAGATCTACATGGACGTGGTCGTCGCGCTGAGCGGCCACGGCGGGTGGCCGATGACGGTGTTCCTGACGCCGGAGGGCGAGCCCTTCTGGGGCGGCACGTACTTCCCGCCGGCCCCGCGCCAGGGGATGCCGGCGTTCCGGGACGTGCTCGTCGCGATGGCGGACGCGTACGCGAGCCGCCGCGGCGACGTCAAGCAGCAGGCCGAGGCCCTCGTCGAGGCGATCCGGCGCGGCAGCCAGGTGTCGCCCTCCCGCGAGCTTCTGACGACGGGGTTGCTCGGCGAGGCGGTCGTCGTCCTCTGGCACCAGTTCGACCGCGAGCACGGCGGCTTCGGCGGCGCGCCGAAGTTCCCGCCGGCCCCGAGCCTCGAGTTCCTGCTGCGGATGGCGCTCCACGACGCGCCGCACGCGCTCGAGATGGTCGAGAAGACGCTCGACGAGATGGCGGCGGGCGGCATCTACGACCAGCTCGGCGGCGGCTTCCACCGTTACGCGGTCGACGCCGTCTGGCTCGTACCGCATTTCGAGAAGATGCTCTACGACAACGCGCTGCTCGCGAGCGTCTACCTCCACGGCTGGCTGCTGACGAAGAAGGGCCGCTACCGCGAGGTGGTCGAGGAGACGCTCGACTACCTGCTCCGCGAGCTGCGCCTGCCCGAGGGCGGCTTCGCCTCGGCCCAGGACGCCGACACGCTCGGGCACGAGGGCCTCACGTACGTCTGGACGATCGACGAGCTCCACGAGGCGCTCGACCCCGAGGAGGCCGAGCTCGTGATCGAGCGCTACGGGGTGACGGTGCGCGGCAACTTCGAGGGCGCGAACGTCCTCCACCTGGCCAGGGAGGTCGGCGGGGCGACCGAGCTGCTCGCCGGCGCCCGGCGCAAGCTGCTCGAAGCGAGGGCGAGGCGACCGCAGCCTGCGCGGGACGACAAGGCGCTCGCCGCCTGGAACGGCCTCGCCCTCTCGGCCTTCGCCGAGGCCGGCCTCCGGCTCGCGCGCGAGGACTACCTGGAGGCGGCGCGGGCGCTCGGGGAGTTCCTGCTCGGCCCGCTGAGCGACGAGCGTGGCCGCCTCCACCGCACCTACCGCGCGGGCCG
>JBBILK010000178.1:0-6271 GCA_037444965.1 Actinomycetota bacterium
CGCGCGCCTGCTCGGGATCGCCTACGTCCGAACGCTCCGGAAGGTCCGGCGGGCGCAGACGGTCGTGCTCGGCTCCGGTCGAGACGACCTGGTGAACTTCGCCGTCTCGCTCCAGGCGCGGATCGACGATCTCCACCGGGCCGTCGACGAGGTTGCGGGGGCGCTCGTCCGGGTCGACAAGCGAATCGACGGCTCGCTCTCCCACACCGCGGTCGTGCGCTACGACGCCTACGAGGACGCCGGTGGTCAGCAGTCGGCGTCCTTCGCGTTCCTCGACGCCGCCCGCTCGGGCATCGTGATCACCGCGATCCAGGGCCGCGACTACGCGCGCGTCTACGTGAAGGAGCTCGACCGCGGCCGCGCTCCGGTCGCCCTCTCCCCGGAGGAGGAGTCGGCCGTCGAGCGCGCGATGGCCTCGTAGCCGCGGACGGCGCAGCACCCCTACAATGCCACCGCGAGCATGTACCGGAAGGTCGCGATCCGCCGCCACCGCGCCGAGGACGAGGTCGACCTGTTCAGTCTGGCCCGCGACGTCTTCGGCAGCCAGCCCGGCTGGCGGGACCGGCGGACGCTCGACGTGATCGAATGCGACGTCGTCTTCGTGGCCGAGACCGAGGGTCTGGTAGCCGGCTACGCGGCGGTCGAGCACGAGGGCGACACGGTCCGGATCGAGCAGCTGCTCGTGAGCCCGGTGCACGACGACGAGCAGGTCGAGAGCCAGCTCCTCGAGTACGCGGAAGGCTACGCGATCGCGCTCGGGGCCCGGGCCCTGCAGGCGGTCGTCGAGCAGGACAACGGGCAGGCGCTCACGTTCTACCGAGGGCGAGGGTTCGTCCCGGTCGCCCCCGAGCTCGTCGAGCTCGTCCTGCCCCAGTCGCCGTAGCCGCGGCCCGCCGGTCCGGGGACCGGGACGGCACCCGTAGAATGCGTTCCGATGCAGCAGGTTCTCGTTCTCAACTCGAGCTACGAGCCGCTCAATGTCTGCTCCGTTCGGCGTGCCCACGTGCTCGTCTTCAAGGGGAAGGCCGAGGTGCTCGAGAAGGTCGAGCGGCCGTTCCGCTCCGCATCCGCCTCGTACCCGTGGCCGCACGTGATCCGGCTGCTCGGCTACGTTCGGGTGCCGAGGGTCGTGCAGCGTCGCATCTCGAGGCGCGCCCTGTTCGCCCGCGACGGGTGGCGCTGCCAGTACTGCGGGTCGACGGGCCGGCTGACGCTCGACCACGTCGTGCCGCGGAGTCGGGGCGGCGACTCGGTGTGGGAGAACGTCGTCGCCTCGTGCGCGCCCTGCAACCTGCGCAAGGGCGACCGCCTCCCCGAGGAGGCGCAGATGCACCCGCAGGTGAAGCCGCGACCCCCGGCACCCGCGCTCTTCATCACGCTCGCCGCCTCGCACATCCCGGAGCGCTGGCGTCCGTACCTCGGCGCCTCGCTGCCCGCTCCGGCCTACGCCGCCTAGGCTCCTCCCGGCGCGGGAACAACCTGCTGCCCGGGCCGGTCGAAGAAGCAGAACACAACCGAGGGGGACGAGATGAACGGTGTGCGTAAGAGGGTGGCCATCGTCGCGGGCCTGACGTTGCTCGGCCTCGGTCTCGCCGTCTGGGCCGGGATCGGGCGGCCGGAGGCGGCGCAGGGTCAGGCGGCGGGCGACAGCGGGACGCCGAGCGGGATCACGGTGACCGGCACGGGCACGGTCAAGGCGAAGCCGGACCAGGCCGAGTTCTCGTTCGGCGTCGAGACGCAGGGCGCGACCGCGGACGAGGCGCTGGCGAAGAACAACGCGGCCGTCCAGAAGGTGATCGACGCGATCAAGGCGGCCGGGGTCGCTGCCTCCGACATCCAGACGCAGCAGGTGTCCGTGTCGCCGCGTTACTCGGACGACGGCCAGGCGATCGTCGGGTACACGGCGATCAACACGGTGACCGCGAAGATTCGTGACCTGAGCAAGGCGGGAGCGGTCGTCGACGCGGCGGTGAAGGCCGGCGCGAACCAGGTGTACGGCCCGACGCTCTCGATCTCGGAGCAGAGCGGCTTCTACGCGGACGCGCTCAAGAAGGCGTACGCGGACGCGAAGTCCAAGGCGCAGACGATCGCGTCGGCCGCCGGCGTCTCGGTCGGCAAGGTCGTGAACATCGTCGAGGGCGGCGGCTTCGGCCCGGTTCCGTACGCGGCAGCGGAGGAGGCCGCGGGCGGCGTCCCGATCGAGCCCGGCCTCCAGGACGTCCAGGCGAGCCTGACCGTCACCTTCGCGATCGGCTAGATCCAGGTTCTTCTAACCAGGAGCGGCGCACGAGCGCCGCTCCTGGCTATACTTGGCCTGCTTTCGGAGGCGACGAGGCCTCAGGCGCGAGTCCTTGCGCCTGGGGCTTTTTTCATTCTCGAGGAGGTGCCGATGGGAAGGGCAACGAGCGATCCGGGTGACAGGAAGCGTGTCGTCGAGCGCGTCGCGGAGGAGGAGGTCGACTTCGTCCTCCTCTGGTTCACGGACATCGTCGGGCAGCTGAAGAGCTTCGCGATCACGATCGCCGAGCTCGAGGACGCGCTCGACGACGGGATGGGCTTCGACGGCTCCTCGATCACCGGCTTCAACCCGATCGAGGAATCGGACATGGTCGCGATTCCCGACCCGCGAACCTTCCAGGTGTTGCCGTGGAAGACGGGCGAGTACAAGGTCGCACGGATGATCTGCGACGTCGTCTCGCCCGACGGCAAGCCGTACGAGGGCGACCCCCGCTACGTGCTCCGGCGTGCCGTCGAGCGGATGCAGGGGATGGGCTTCGACGCGTTCAACATCGGCCCCGAGCTCGAGTACTTCTACTTCAAGAGCGACGAGGGGACGGACGTCCTCGACCACGGCGGCTACTTCGATCTCGCGACGCTCGACGTCGCCTCCGAGTGGCGCAAGGAGACGATCAAAGCGCTCGAGTCGATGGGCATCCCCGTCGAGTACGCCCATCACGAGGTCGCGCCGAGCCAGCACGAGATCGACATGCGCTACTCCGACGCGCTCTCGATGGCCGACCACACGGTCACCTACCGGCTGATCGTCAAGGAGATCGCGACGAAGTACGGGATCTACGCGACGTTCATGCCGAAGCCGCTCTTCGGGCAGAACGGCTCCGGTATGCACACCCACCAGTCGCTGTTCGCAGACGGGAAGAACGCCTTCTACGACGCGAACGACGAGTGGCACCTCTCGGAGACCGGCAAGCGCTTCATCGCCGGCCAGCTGCACCACGCCCGGGAGATCTGCGCGATCTTCGCCCAGTGGGTGAACTCCTACAAGCGGCTCGTGCCCGGCTACGAGGCGCCCGTCTACGTCGCCTGGTCGCAGCGGAACCGCTCCGCGCTGATCCGGATTCCGCTCTACTTCCCGGGCAAGGAGCAGGCGACACGGGCGGAGATCCGCTGTCCCGACCCGGCATGCAACCCGTACCTCACGTTCGCGGCGCTCCTCCAGGCCGGCCTCGAAGGAATCGAGAAGGGCTACGAGCTGCCGCCGCCGATGGAGGAGAACCTCTTCGAGCTCACGCACGAGGAACGCCGCGAGCGCGGGATCATCAGCCTGCCCGAGTCGCTCGGCGAGGCGATCGACGAGCTCGCCCAGTCGGAGCTCTGCCGGCGCATCCTCGGCCCGCACATCTTCGAGCGCTACGTCGCGATCAAGGAGCGGGAGTGGGACGAGTACCGGGTGCAGGTCACTCCGTGGGAGCTCGAGCGGTACCTGTCCGTACTGTAAGACGGCCTCGCGTGGGGGCGGGGCCGGTCCCGCCCCTACGCGGACCTCAGCTCACCGCGGTCGACCCGGAGCGCGATCACGCCGCTCAGCTGGTCGATCTCCTCGATGTCGGCGGCGAGCACGAGCGACCGCCGGCGAAACGGGAGCCCGCCGCGCACGGTCAGCCGGCCGGCGCCGTCCACCGTCGCCCGCTCGACGCGGCCCACGACGCGGCCCCGGACGTCGGCGACGAGGTAGCCCTCGGTGCCGGCGAGCACGTTCGAGTCGACGCTGGTCACGACGGAGAGCCTAGCGGCCGTCAGGGCTGCCAGACCATCAGCACGAGCACGGCGACCGACGCCAGTCCCGCGACGACGTTCTGGAGGAGCGACGGCCGGTCGGCGAGCAGCCGCTCGAGCTCTTCCGTCTTCCGGTCGTCGCCGGCGGCCAGCTGCGCCGCGAGCCTCCTCGCCCGTTTCGGCGCTTGCCCGGCGACGCCGCCGAGCACCACCGAGCCGACGAGGAGCGCCAGCGCGGCGGAGATCCAGCCGTCGCCGGCATCGATCGACTCCGAGAGGTCGATCAGCCAGAAGCCGCAGGCGAGCAGGAGCACCGTCCCCGGAAGAGCGATCAGGACACCGGTTCTTGCGAGACCGAGGACTGCGGCGATCTCGCTCGGCCGCTTCCGGCCACGCGCCGAGAAGAAGGCGACGCCCGCGAGCACGATGCCGCAGAAGTAGAGGACGGCACCGACGATGTGGAGGAGGAGCGCGATCTCGTAGGTCGACACGCGGCCTATCATCGCAAGGGATGAACCGATCGGAGCGCCACCTGCGTCTCGTCACCGAGACGATCGCCGCGGTCAACTCGACGCTCGACCTCGACGAGCTGTTCGAGCTGATCGCCGCCAAGGTCGCCGGTGCCCTCGAGGCCGACGCATGCTTCGTCTACCTCTACGACGAGGCCGGCGACGAGCTCGTGCTCAAGGCCTCCGTCGGCACGAGAGTCGACGAGCTCACCCGCCCGCCGAAGCTGCGTCCCGGCGAGGGCATCACCGGCACCGCGGCCGCCGAGCGGGCCCCCGTGATGATCCCGCGGGCGGCGCACCTCGACCCTCGCTTCAAACACTTCCCCAACCTGCACGAGGAGCAGTACGAGTCGATTCTCGCCGTCCCGATCCTCGCCAAGGACCGTCTCGAAGGCGCTCTCAACGTCCGCACGATCGCGCCCCGCGAGTACGACGAGGCCGAGATCGATCTCCTGATGGCGATCGCCGGGCAGGTTGCCCAGGCGATCGAGAACGCGAAGCTCTACGACCACGCCCAGCGCCGCGTGGCCGAGCTCGAGGCCCTCACCCGCATCTCGGAAGCGGTCTCCGAGTCCCTCTACCTGGAGGAGTCGCTCGAGGAGATCGTGCGAACGACGATGTCGGCGGTCGGTGCGACCGGCGCCGCGATCGTGCTCGAGGACGGTCGCGTGGCGTGGCCCGAAGGCCGGGCCGGCCGCTTCGCCGAGCGGCTCCCCCTCCGCTGGAAGGGCCGCCAGCTCGGCGAGCTCGTCTGCGACAGGGACACGCCCTTCAGCGACGAGGAGCGCACCCTGCTCGCGTCGATCGCCCACCACGCCGCCGTGGCGCTCGAGCACAGCCGCGCCGTCATGCGGGGCGTGCTGGCTCAGGAGATCCACCACCGCGTCAAGAACAACCTCCAGACGGTCGCCTCGATGCTCCGCCTGCAGGCCCGCTCCACGGAGGTCGACCCGCGCCGAGCGCTCGAGGACTCCGTCAACCGGATCCTCGCGATCGCCGCCGTCCACGAGGCGCTCACGGAGCGCCTCGACGACGACGTCGATCTCGCCGAGCTGATCGAGCGCCTGCGGCGGATGATCGTTCAGGGGCTCGGGGCCGGGAAACGCGTCGAAGCGCACGTCGAGCCGGTCTCGCTTCAGGGCTCCCGGGCAACGACGCTGGCGCTCGTGTTCGCCGAGCTTCTGCAGAACGCTCTCGAGCACGGCGGGGACGAGGTCTCGATCGAGCTCGTCCGGGAAAACGGCGCCGTGCTCCTCGCGGTCGCCGACAACGGCTCGGGGGTCGGCGAGACGAAGCAGGGCACGGGGCTCGCGATCGTCGAGGCACTCGTCCGGGACGGACTGGGCGGGACGCTCACGCTCGGGGGCGAGCGCGGCCTGCGCGCCGAGGTGGTGTTCCCCTCGTGAGGATCCTGGTCGCCGAGGACGAGACGATCATTCGCCTCGACCTGCGCGACCTGCTCGAGCGCGCCGGCTTCGAGGTCTGCGCCGAGGCGCGGGACGGCGAGGAGGCGGTCGAGCTGGCGCGGCGGGAGCAGCCCGACCTCGCCATCCTCGACGTCAAGATGCCGCGCCTCGACGGCATCGAGGCGGCCCGGCGGATCCTCGACGAGCGACCGATCCCGATCGTGATGCTGACCGCCTACAGCCAGGAGGAGCTGGTCGGTCGTGCTGTGGAGGCGGGCGTCTTCGGCTACCTCGTCAAGCCCTTCCGCGAGGCCGATCTCCTTCCCGCTATCCGCGCGGCGA
>JBBILK010000179.1:0-6268 GCA_037444965.1 Actinomycetota bacterium
GCCGACGCGACGCTGCCGCACGTGCTGACGCCGGAGCAGGTGATGCTGGAGGGGAAGGAGGCACCCGGCGACCGGGTCGTCGTCTACGACTGCGAGGGCTACTTCATGGGGGTCAACCTCGCGGAGCGGCTCGCACGCGAGGGCAAGCGGGTCACGTACCTGACGCCGAACGCCTACCCCGGCGCGTACATGCACTACACCGGCGAGGCGGTCCGGCTCCACGCGCTGCTGCACGAGCTGCACGTCGAGCTCGTCACGCAACGGCTGCTCGACCGGATCGAGCCTGGCGCGGTGACGACGGCGAACGCGTGGGTCGAGGGTGACCTCTCCGAGCTCGAGGCGGACGCGGTCGTCCTCGTCACGCAGCGGCTCTCGAACGACGCCCTCTACCGGGAGCTCAGCGCGGACCCCGAGGCGCTCGAGCGCGAGGGAATCGAGGGCGTCTATCGCGTGGGCGACTGCGTCGCGCCGCGGCTGATCGCCGACTGCGTCTTCGACGGCCACCGGCTCGCGCGCGAGATCGACTCGCCGAACCCGGCGGTGCCGCTCCCGTTCATCCGCGAGCGGCGCCTCGCGGGCGAGGTCTCGGACGCCGACTACGAGGCACAGCTCGCGCGGCCCCGGGAGACGGCTGCCGTCTGACCTGTTTTAATGGGCGGCCCGCGCCCCCGCGATCTCCTCCTCGGGCGTCGCGGGCGTCTCCTCGCGCCAGTGCGGCCGCTCCCGGTCCTGGACGATCCGCCGGAAGAAGAACAGGAGCAGCGACGCGCCGAGGATCGCGAAGCCGATGATCTTCTCCTCCGTTCCGCCGTAGACAGCCCCGCCGACGGCGGTCTGCATCCAGCCGATCCCCACGACCGAGAAGACGATGAACGCGGCGCAGAGCACGACGGCGATCCCCGTCCAGTACGACGGGAGCTTGATCGGCCGCGGCCAGTTCGGCCGGTCCTTGCGCAGCAGGACGTAGGCGGCGAGAGCGAAGACGTGCGCGAGCACGTAGCCGATGTTGCTCGCCACGAGGATGCCGAGGATGCTCCCGACGAAGAAGACGAAGAGGATGTTGACGATCATGTCCAGCGTCATCGCGTTCCCAGGCACGTGGAAGCGGTTGAGGACGCCGAGCTGCTTGATCGTCATCCCGTCACGCGAGATGCCGTAGAGCGCCCGGCCGCCGTCCGCGGTTGCTGTGTTCATCGAGATGATGAAGCTCGCGATGATGACGACGACGAAGAAGTCCGTCGCCGGGCCGACGAGCTGGTTGAGCGCTCCGGCGTAGTCGAACGCGGCGACCGTCTCCTCGCCGACGCCGCCGATCAGGCCGAGCGGGAGCACCGTGTAGACGAGGAGCGAGAAGAGCGCCGCCGAGAGCAGCGCGCGTCTCGTGTCCCGGACGGTGTCGTGGTACTCGGGCGCGAACGTCGCGCACGTGTCGACCCCGCCGGCGGACCAGATCATGATCCAGATCCACACGAGCGCGATCTGCCACCCGCCCCAGGCGAGGCCGGGGTCGTTCAGCTTGTAGGTGAGGTTGGGGCTGTCGAAGTCACCGGTGATGAACGGCAGGAACATGAAGCAGAAGAGCGGGATCATGAGCAGGATCCCGGCCGCATAGCCGAACGTCACGCCGACGCGCGTGCCGAACACGTTGAAGAGCCACACGCAGAGGATCAGCCCGACCGCGACGATCTGCGAGAGGCCGAACTCGACCGGGCCGGTCGAGAAGTAGCCCTCGCCGTACGGGCTGCCGATCGGCTCACCCGGGAACCACGCGCCTTGCACGATCGTGCCGATGAAGAGGCCGAACACCGCCAGCACCACCGACCAGCCGATCCAGTAGCCGAAGGTCGCGATCGGGCCGGCGAGCGTCGTGTACTTCCGCCAGCCCTCGTGCGCGTAGAGCGGGAAGCCGCCGGACTTCTCCGGGAACATCGCGGCGAGCTCCGAGTACAGGACCATCACCGGTACGACGAGGGCCGCGGTGACGCCCCAGAGGAGCACGCAGCCCCAGCCGCCGAGGTCGACGACCGAGTAGCCGAGGTTGCTGAGCAGGAAGCCGGGGTTGGCGAGCGCGATCACGAAGCCGTCGTACCAGCGAAGCGACTTCAGGAGCTGCCGTTCTTCGATTGCCGCGACCGCCACCGCCGAACCTCCTTCTCCCGCTACCAGCTGCGAGGCGCGAACCTAACAGCAAGAGGAGGTGAACTCAAACTGAAATGAAGCATTGCTTACGAATGAGACGGGCCCGGACCGCCTCTACAATCGCCGCGATGCTGGAGCCGCGGATCACGGTTCGGTGCGACTGCGGCGCCGTCCGGTACCTCGGCCACGGCGAGACCTGGACGTGCGAGGCGTGCGGGAAGCGCTGGAACACCGCGCAGATCCCGCGGGAGGAGTACGAGCGCGTCGTACGGGAGGTGGCCCGCTACCGGCGCTACGCGATCGGCGGGATCGCGCTCGCCGCCGGGGTGCTCGTTCCGCTCGGGCTCCTCGTCAACTTCGTCTTCCTGCTGCTCGTGCCCGCCCTGCTCGTGCTCTGGACCGGAATCGTCTCGCCGCAGCTGAAACGACGCCTGTGGCGGCGAGTCGGGGCGCTGCCGTCGTGGCAGCTACGGCCGGAGTGAGGTGCGGCGGCGCGGACCTCATCGCGCGACGGACGGTGGCTGCTGCGGCTCGCGGCGGGGAGTGGTCGCCTCGAGCATGGCTCGGCAGAACTCCGAGCGCCCGAGCATGCCGACGAAGCGGCCCTCGGCGACGACTGGAAGAGCGTCGAACTCGCAGTGGAGGAACACCTCCGCGACGTGCGTCGCGCTCGCGCCGACGTCGACCATGACGGGCCTCGCCATGTGGTCGCGAACCGCTTCCTCGCCCGCCTCGCGCGCCCGGCGTTCGAGCAGCGCGGGATCGTCTCGGGCGAACGTCGTGTGCCGGAGCTCGTCCAGGTAGCGCGGGAAGAGGCTGAGCAGCAGATCGTCGCCGCCGAAGACCCCGACCACGGCCTGATGCTCGTCGAGCACCGCCGCCGCCGACACCGGATGGGCCGTGAGCACCGCTGCCGCTTCCCTGACGGTTGCCGTCACGGGCACCGAGGCGGGGACGAGCTCGATTCCGAGAACGGTCGCCATCAGAGCTGGAACAGGACGAGGTAGACCGTAGCGATCGCGAGCGAGACGATCGTCACGGGTAGGCCGACGGCGAGAAAGCGCAGGAAGGAGATGGGCTGACCGCTGCGCTCGAGCACGCCCGTTGCGGCGACGTTCGCGGCGGCCGCGATCATCGTCGCGTTGCCCCCGAAGCAGGCGCCAAGGGCGAGCGACCACCAGAGCGCGTCGTCGAACGGCTCGCCCGCCGTCAGCTCGTCGACGACCGGGAGCATGGCGGCCGTGAAGGGGATGTTGTCCACCACGGCCGAGCCTGCAGCACCGCCCCAGAGCAAGATCAGGCCCTCGGCGAGCGTCGAGCCGCCGGTGAGGTCGGCGAGGCCGTCCGCGACCCGCTCGATCACGCCCTGCTGCTCCAGTGCTCCCACCATGACGAAGAGGCCGAGGAAGAAGAACATCGTCGACCATTCCACGCGCTCGAGCGCCTCCTCGACGTCGTCGCCTGCCACGAGCAGCATGATCGTGGCGCCGCCGAGCGCGACCACGGCCGGCTCGAGGTGGAGCGGCGCGTGCAGGAAGAAGGCGACGATCGTCCCGACCAGCACCGCGAGCGACCGCTTGACGTATCGGCTCTCGCGCATGTCGGCCGCGGGATCGAGGCGCTCGAGCTCGGCGATGCGGGCAGGATCGGTCACCAGCTGCCGCCGAAAGACCAGGTAGAGCAGCGTCGTCACCGTCCCGAGCGTGACCGCGGATACGGGGGCGAGGTTGACGATGAAATCGAGAAAGGAGAGCTCCGGGACGTGCGTCCCGATCATGATGTTCGGCGGGTCGCCGATCAGGGTGGCCGTGCCGCCGACGTTCGACGCGATCACCTCGGTAAGGACCAGCGGCAGCGGGCTGATCCGCAGCACATCCGCGATCAGGAGGGTGATCGGGACGACGAGCAGGATCGCCGTCAGGTTGTCGAGAAACGCCGACATCACGCCAGTGGCGCCCGCCAGGAGGAAGAGCAGGCGGGCGGGGCGTCCCCGGGAGAGCTGAGCGACCCGCAGCGCCAGGTAGGTGAACACGCCGGTGCGCTCGGTCAGCCCGACGATCACCATCATGCCGATCAGGAGCCCGAGCGTTCCCCAGTCCACCGCCTCGGTCGCTTGCTCGAGGTCGACGACGCCCACGATGACGACGAGTCCCGCCCCGACCAGGGCGGCCTTCGTGCGGTGCACCCATTCGGTGGCGATCACCGCGAGGGCGCCGACGAAGACTGCGATCGCGACGACGCTCACGACTCGTGGGAGACCGGCTCGGCCGGAGCGGGGCGGTTCGTCTCCTCCGCCGCTTCGAGACGCCGCGCGATCCAGCGGGCGCCCACCGTGTCGGTGAGGCCGTGCGCGAGGATCGACGCGAGGATGACGAAGGAAGCGATGTCGAAGACGAGCGTGCGGTCGGGTGCGGTCGAGCCGAGGACGAGCAGCGCGAACAGCATCGACGCGACGCCTTTCGGGCCGAACCAGGCGATGAAGAGCTTCTCGGGCCGCGGCATCGGGACTCCGACGAAGGAGGCCCAGACGGCGGCAGGTCGCGCCACGAGGAGCGCGAAGCCGATGAACGCGAGCAGCGGCCACACGGAGCCGTCCCAGCCCGTCGCCACGATCAGGGCACCGAAGACGAAGAAGGTCACGATTTGGAACGTGGCGCTCACGCTCTCGTTGAAGTCGCTGAACGCGGCCGGGATCTCGTGGCGGGCAACGGCGAGGGCGATCCCGGCGACGAACGCCGCGATCAGGCCGTTCCCGTACGTCACCTCGGCGAGCCCGAAGGCGACGAAGCCGAGCGCGAGCGCGTAGATCCCCTCGTACTTGTGCGTGATCCCGCCGCCGGGCAGGCGCGAGAGGAGGCGCCCTGCGGCGACGGCGAGCCCGATGCCGATGAGGGCGCCGACGAGGGCCTCACCCGCGAGGGTCGCGGCCTCCAGCCCGGGGTCTTCGGCGCCTGTCGAGAGGGCGAGGAAGAACAGCACGAACGGGAGGGCGAGCCCGTCGTTGAGACCCGACTCGAGGTTGAGCGTGTGGCGGATCATCCGCGGGACGTGCCGGCTCGTTACGACGGCGGACGTGACGACGGGGTCCGTAGGAGAGAGGACGGCTCCGAGGAGCAGCGCCTCGGCCCAGGTCAGCTCGGGGAAGAGGAGCTTGGCGGCGGCTCCCAGCAGAACGAGCGTGACGGGCATGGCGATGACGAGAGCTCGTGCGGCCGGTCCCCAGGCGTGACGCAAGAGCTCCCGTTCGACGAAGAGCCCGTCGGAGAAGAGGGTGAGAATGAGCGCGATCTCGACGACGTAGACCACGGTGTCCGATCCCGGCGTCGCCGAGATCACGTCGACGAGAGAGAGGACGATGCCGGCCACGACCGACAGCACGGAGATCGACAGCACGGTGCCGTGCAGCCAGCCGGAGAGGCCCGCGGCGACGGCGAGCAGGATGCCGACGAGCAGGACGCCCTCTCCGAAGCCGATGTCCACCGAACGCGCCTGTCAGCCGGCGCGACTCGACCGGTCGGGAGCCGGCGTGCCCGGATCGGAATGGAGCGGTGCGGGAGCCGATCTGATCATGCGGGAGCGGAAGCCGACCAGCCTTCCCGGCACACCCCTCGGAATCATACGGGCGCAGGTCACGCCCCGCAGGGGTCTTACGCTCGCGGGCGGGTCTTCTGCGTGTCGTAGATCGGGAGCGGGGCGACGGTCGCCGGTGCGGTGCCGCCCTCGACGGCGACCTCGACCGTCTCGCCCTCGCGGGCGAGGTCCGCCCGGAGCACGGCGAGGCCGATCACCTTGCCGAGCGTCGGGCTCTCGCACGGGCTCGTCAGGGTCCCGACTCCCTCGCCGTCCTTCGTGAGCGCGGCGCCGTACTCAGGCACCGGCCCGTCGACGACGAGGGTGACGAAGCGGTTCGGCGGGCTCTTCGCCTCGGCGGCGAGCGCGTCCCGGCCGCAGAAGTCCTTGTCGAGCCGGATCAGCTTGTCGAGCCCCATGTCGTACGGGCTCGTCTCGTGCTGGAAGTAGTCGTAGCCGATGAAGATCAGGCCCGACTCGATCCGGAGCGTCTCGACGGCGGCGAGCCCGTAGGGCCTCGCGCCCGCGCCGGTCACGGCCGCCCAGAGCTGCTCGGCGC
>JBBILK010000180.1:0-6222 GCA_037444965.1 Actinomycetota bacterium
CTCGCTCGCCGCCTCGACGAGGAAGGCAGCCTTCCCGCGGCGGGCCGTCGAGAGGTAGCGGACGGCGCGCCGGTCGAGCTCCCGGGCGACCGAGAGACGCAGCTGCTCCCCCGTCAGCCCGTCGGTCGGCACGGCGAGCAGCGCGGCGTAGTCCCGGGTCGGCTCGAGCCCGAAGGCCGTCATCCGCCGGCTCGTCTCCCGCTCGTCGAGGCGCTCGTGCTCGAGATCCTCGAGCAGGTCGCCGGCGAGCCGCAGCTCGGCCGCCGAGACGGCGTGGCGGCGCGAGAGCTCGAACGCGAGCGCCGTCTGGCCGTGATGGAGGACGAGGCGGTCGTACTCGCCGAAGTCGCCGGACTCGCGCACCGCCCTCAGCGTCGCCACCTCGCCGTCCGCCATCACCGGCAGCTCGAGCGCGCCTTCGAAGGCGAGGCGCCGCCGGGCGTGGCGCTCGGCGAGCATCCGCCCCTGCTCGTCGACGAGCGCCAGGCTACAGCCGAGGTGGTTGCAGAGGATCGCGAGCAGAGGCTGCAGCCCGCGGCCGTGGACCACGGCCTGGGCGAGCCGCTCGTGCACCTCGAGCGCCTGGGTGACGAGCTCGAGCTGCTCGCTCGCGAGATGGCTGAAGACCTCGCGGGAGATCGCGATGAACGGCACCTCGTAGGGCACCGACAGCACGGGGAAGTCGAGCCTGTCGGCCTCCTCCGCGAGCGCCGCCGGAACCTGGGCGTAGCCGAATCCGACCCCGAACCCGAGCCCGGCGAGCCCGTGCTCGGCGAGACGCCTGACGTAGGCCCGCGCCGAGGCCCGGCCCTTCCCGATCCCGAGGCCCGTCGTCAGCAGGAGCTCGCCGCCCGCGAGCCACGGCGTCGGATCCTCGAGCTCCGAGCTGTGCAGCCAGCTGATCCCGTTGCCGAGCCCTCGCGCGCCCGCAACAACCTCGAGGCGGAGCCCCGGGACCGCCACGATGTCCTGAATACGGAGCATTCTGCGCCGCCGGATTGTACAGCGCGTCGAAGAGCCCGCTGCCTCTACGATTCGGCGGGATGGTGGAGCCGCCGACGTACGCGCAGGCCGGCGTCTCGCTCGACAAGGCAGCGGACGTCGTCGAGCGCCTGCGCGGAGCGGTCGACTCGACGCGGACCGCGGGCGTCACCGGGACGTTCGGCTCCTTCGCCGGGCTGTTCGCGCTCGACGACCGGCGCCTGCTCGCCGCCTCGACCGACGGGCTGGGCACGAAGCTCGTCCTTGCCCGCAAGGCGGGCAGGCTTCGCGACGCGGGTGCCTGCCTCGCGGCCCACTGCATCAACGACGTGCTGACGACCGGCGCCGCGCCCCTCTTCCTGCTCGACTACGTCGCCGCCGCGACGCTCGAGCTCGAGCAGGTCGCCGACCTGGTCGAGGGCATCGCCGATACGTGCCGGCGGGCCGGCTGCGCGATCATCGGCGGCGAGACGGCGGAGCTGCCCGGCGTCTACCGGGACGGCGAGCTCGACGTCGCCGCCACCTGCGTCGGCATCGTGGAGCGGCCCCGCCTGATCGACGGCGCCCGGGTCGAGGCCGGGGACGTCGTCCTCGGCTTTCCGTCCTCCGGCCTCCACTGCAACGGCTACACGCTCGTCCGCCGTGTGCTCGGCGACGAGCCCGTCGACGCCGATCTCCTGCTCGCCCCCACTCGCCTCTACCTCGAGGACGTGCGGGCGCTCCGCGAGCGTTGCGACGTGCGAGCGCTCGCCAACGTGACCGGCGGCGGCATCCCGGGCAACCTGGCCCGCGTGCTCCCCGCGGGGCTCGGCGCGGTCGTCGATCCGCGAGCGTGGGAGCGGCCGGCCGTCTTCTCCTGGCTCGACGGGCGAGGGGTCCCCGAGGAGGAGCAGCGCCGCGTCTTCAACCTCGGGATCGGCTACTGCGCCGTCGTGCCCGCCGCCGACGCGGGCCGGTCGGACGTGCCGGTGATCGGGCGCGTCGAGGCCGGCGTCCCCGGAGTCGTCTTCGGCGCCTGATCGTGGTCGGCGTCCTCGTCTCCGGCTCCGGGACGAACCTGCAGGCGCTCATCGACGAGGGCCTGCCGGTGGTGGCTGTCGCGAGCAACGTCCCCGGCGTCCGTGCTCTCGAGCGCGCCGAGCGGGCGGGCATCGCGACCGCCGTCTTCGCCCTCGAGGACTACGCGAGCCGCGAGGAGCGGGATCTCGCGATGGCCGGGTGGCTCGAGCGCCACGGCGTGGAGCTGGTCGTCTGCGCGGGGTACATGCACCTGCTGACCGCCCCCTTCCTCGCACGGTTTCCGCGGGCGGTCGTCAACGTCCACCCCTCGCTCCTCCCGGCCTTCCCGGGAACCCGTCCGTTGCTCGACGCCCTCGCGGCCGGCGTGACCGAGACCGGTGTGACCGTGCACTACGTGGACGAGGGCGTCGACACGGGGCCGGTGATCGCGCAGGAGCGCGTCCCGATCCTCCCCGGCGACACCGAGGAGACGCTGCGCGAGCGGGTGCACGCGATCGAGCACCGGCTGCTGCCCGGGGTGACTCGAAAGCTGCTCGCGGAACGTTTAGGGTCGCATCGATGATCAGGCGCGCGATCCTCTCGGTCTGGGACAAGACCGGCCTCGACGAGCTGGCGCGCGGCCTGGCCGGGCTCGGCGTCGAGCTGATCGCGAGCGGCGGCACCTCCGCTCGGCTCACGGAGCTCGGGATCGAGCACACGCGCGTCGACGCGCTCACGGACTTCCCCGAGCTGCTCGGCGGCCGCGTGAAGACGCTGCACCCGAGGATCCACGCCGGCATCCTCGCTCGCCGCGACCGCGACGACGATATGGCCTCGCTCGCGGAGCGCGGGATCGATCCGATCGACCTCGTCTGCGTCAACCTCTACCCGTTCGACGAGGTCGCCTGGCGAAAGGACACGCGGGAGGAGGAGGCCGTCGAGATGATCGACATCGGCGGCCCGACGCTCCTCCGCGCAGCCGCGAAGAACTTCATGCACGTCGCTCCCGTCTGCTCGCCCGACCAGTACGCCTTCGTGCTCGACGAGCTGCGCTCGACCGGAGAGCTCTCGCTCGCCACGCGGCGCGCGCTCGCGGCCGAGACCTTCGCCCACACGGCCGCCTACGAGGCGTCGATCATGTCCTGGTTCGGGGATCGAGAGACGTTTCCCGGCCACCTCGTCCTCTCGCTCGAGAAGCAGCGGGAGCTCGCCTACGGCGAGAACCCGCACCAGCGCGCCGCGTACTACACGCAGGCCGGCACCCGCCGCCACCTGCTCTCGCGGGTCGAGCAGCTCTCGGGCAGGGAGCTGTCGTTCAACAACCTGCACGACCTGTGGGCGGCCCGGTCGCTGCTCGAGGAGCTCTCGCTGCCGGCCTGCGTGATCGTGAAGCACGCGAACCCGTGCGGCTGCGCCGCCGCCGGGTCGATCGAGGTCGCGTACGCGAAGGCCTACGCCTGCGATCCCGTCTCCTCCTACGGCGGCGTCGTCGCGCTGAACCGGCCGGTCGACGAGGAGCTCGCCCGGTCGCTCGCCGAGCAGTTCGTCGAGGTGCTGATCGCGCCGGGCTACACGGACGAGGCGCTCGCCGTGCTCCGGGAGAAGCCTGCGACGCGGATCCTCCTGAACGGCGAGCACCGCCTTCCCACGAGCGGCGAGCGCGACTACCGCCGCGTCCTCGGCGGCTTCCTCGTCCAGGACGCGGACGCCGACATCGACGAGCGGGAAGGGATGGAGGTCGTCTCGAGCGCGCAGCCGGACGACGACGCCTGGGGAGACCTCCTCTTCGCCTGGCGGGTCTGCAAGCACGTCACCTCGAACGCGATCGTGATCGCGAAGGGTCTCGCGACGATCGGGATCGGCGCGGGCCAGATGAGCCGCGTCGACGCCGTGCGGATCGCCGTCGAGAAGGCGTCGGCGCAGGGCCACGAGCTGGCGGGGGCCGCGCTCGCCTCGGACGCGTTCTTTCCCTTCCCGGACGGCCCCCTCCTGGCGCTCGAGGCCGGCGTCGGCGCGATCATCCAGCCCGGCGGGTCGAAGCGCGACGGCGACGTGATCGCGGCCGTCGACGGCGCCGGCGCGGCGATGGTCTTCACCCACCGCCGGCACTTCCGGCACTAGGACAGGCCGGCCAGTACAGTTCGGCCGCATGCCCAGGGAGTACCCCACGGTGCTCGACCTGATCGGGGGCACGCCGCTCGTCAGGCTGCAGCGAATCGCCGCCGGCGTCCCTCCGCTCGTGCTCGCGAAGCTCGAGTACCTGAACCCCGCCGGCAGCGTCAAGGACCGCATCGGCCTGCGCATGATCGAGGAGGCGGAGAGCAGCGGGAAGCTGCGCCCGGGCGGCACGATCGTCGAGCCGACGAGCGGGAACACGGGGGTCGGGCTCGCGGTCGCGGCCGTGATCAAGGGCTACCGCTGCATCTTCGTGATGCCCGACAAGGTCTCGCTCGAGAAGATCCGCCTGCTCCGCGCCTACGGGGCGGAGGTCGTCGTCTGCCCGACGGCGGTGCCGTCCGACTCGCCCGAGAGCTACTACTCCGTCTCCGATCGCCTGGCCGAGGAGATCCCGGGCGCCTACAAGCCGGACCAGTACTCGAACCCCGCGAACCCGCAGGCCCACTACGAGACGACCGGGCCCGAGATCTGGGAGCAGACCGGCGGGGAGCTCGACGCGTTCGTGCTCACGGTCGGCACCGGCGGCACGATCACGGGAGCCTCGCGGTACCTGAAGGAGCGAAAGCCCGACCTGCTCGTCGTCGGCGCCGACCCCGAGGGGTCGATCTACACGTCCGAGCAGCCGCACCAGTACCTGGTCGAGGGGATCGGCGAGGACTTCTGGCCGGCGACGTTCGACCCCTCGGTCGTCGACGAGTGGGTCACGGTCTCCGACCGCGACTCGTTCCTGACCGCGCGGCGGCTCGCCCGCGAGGAGGGCCTCCTGACCGGCGGCTCGGGCGGCACTGCGGTCTTCGCGGCGCTCCAGGTGGCGAGGCGGTTCGGGCCCGAGGCAACGGTCGTCACGCTGCTTCCCGACTCGGGCCGCGGCTACCTCTCGAAGCTCTACGACGACCACTGGCTCGCCGAGTACGGGATCATCGAGCACGAGGCCCCGGAGCCCACGATCGAGGAAGTACTGGCCTTCAAGCACGCGGCGGCGCCGGAGGTCCCCGACCTCGTGCTCGTCGGCGCCCACCGCAAGGTCGGCGAGGCGATCGAGCTGATGCAGCGCTACAGCATCTCCCAGATCCCGGTCGTCCGCCACGAGCCCTCGGCGTCGCTCGCCGACGTGATCGGCTCGATCCGCGAGCGCAGCCTGCTCGAGCGGATCTTCCGCAACCGGGACGCGCTCGACGAGGAGGTGGCGACGGCGATGGAGCCGCCGCTCCCGTCGATCGAGGTCGCGGAGTCGGTCGACCGCGTCTTCGCCGATCTCTCGAGCGGGAGCCCCGCGGTGGTCGTCGCCCGCGCCGGCACCCCGATCGGCGTGATCACCCGCGCCGACCTGCTCGAGTACCTTGCCGCCCGCCGTGGGGGAGACGGGACGGGTTCGTAGCGTGGAGTTCGAGACGCGCGCGATCCACGCCGGTCAGGAGCCGGACCCCGCGACGGGCGCCGTGATCGTCCCCATCTACCAGACCTCCACGTTCGCCCAGGAAGAGGTCGGGAAGTACCGCTACGACTACTCCCGGACGGCCAACCCGACCCGGGAGGCGCTCGAGACGTGCCTCGCCTCCCTCGAGGGCGCGGAGTACGGCCTCGCCTACGCCTCGGGGATGGCGGCGGCGACCACGGTCCTCCACCTGATCGACCCGGGCGACCGGGTCGTCTCCGTCGACGACGTGTACGGCGGCACCTACCGCCTCTTCGAGCGGGTCTACGCCCCGAAGGGCTACCGCTTCGAGTACGTCGCGGCCGAGGTGATGAACGCCGGCCTCGCCGGCGTCCTCGACGAGCGAACGCGGCTCGTCTGGATCGAGAGCCCGACGAATCCGCTCCTCAACGTCGTCGACCTGCGGGCCGCGGCCGAGGCCGCCCACGCCGCCGGGGCGCTCTGCGTGGTCGACAACACCTTCGCCACGCCCTACCTGCAGCGGCCGCTCGAGCTCGGCGCCGACCTCGTCCTCCACTCGACCACGAAGTACCTGGGCGGCCACTCCGACGTCGTCGGCGGCTTCGTCGCGACCAGCGACGCCGGCCTGGCCGAGCTGGGCGGCTGATGAGAGTCTGAGAGTGTGAGCA
>JBBILK010000181.1:0-2004 GCA_037444965.1 Actinomycetota bacterium
TCGGGGGAGCCAGATCGTCCAGAACGCGAGCGAGCAGAGCCTGAGCGCGCCGTCGAGCTCGACGACGTCCCACACCCGCCAGCCGGTGCGGGGCTCGAGCTCATCGGGCGCC
This sequence comes from Actinomycetota bacterium, assembly GCA_037444965.1. GTDB lineage: Bacteria > Actinomycetota > Thermoleophilia > Gaiellales > Gaiellaceae > JBBILK01. The sequence continues at coordinate 113 of JBBILK010000181.1, forward strand.
TGCGTCACGGGCGCGCTCCCATCGTGCTCGTACAGTACGGAACCCGAACGGCACGAGAGGTGTAGAGCTGACGGTGGAGGGCCGGCCACCAGACGACGCGGAGCTCGTCGCCCGCGCGAAGCGCGGCGACGCCGGCGCGTACGACGCCCTCGTGGGAGCGCACCAGACGATCGCATTCCGGACCGCCTACCTGATCACCGGCTCCGCCACCGACGCCGAGGAGGCCGCGCAGGACGGCTTTCTCAAGGCGCACCGGGCGCTCGGGCGCTTCCGGGAAGAGGCGCCGTTCCGGCCCTGGCTGCTCGCGATCGTCGCGAACGAGGCCCGGAACCGGCGCAGGTCGGCGAGGCGGCGCGCGGACCTCGCCCTGCGCGTGGCCGGGGAGGAACCGTTCTCGGGGGACGCGGCCCCGTCCCCCGAGACGGCCGTCCTCGCGCGCGAGCGCCGGCAGGCGCTGCTCGAGGCGGTGAACGACCTCTCCGACGACGACCGGCTCGTGATCGCCTGCCGCTACTTCGTCGGGCTCTCCGAGGAGGAGACCGCGACCGTGATCGGCCGGCCCAGGGGAACCGTCAAGTCGCGCACCGCCCGTGCCCTCGAGCGGCTGCGCGAGCGTCTCGGAGACGGCGATGACTGAGCTCGAGCAGGCACTTGTCGACCTCGGGCGCCACCTCGACGTTCCGCCGACGCCGGACCTCGCGGACGCCGTCCGCCGTCGCCTCGAGGCCCGCCCGGCGCGGCGGCTCGTCACCCGGCGGCGGCTCGTCGTCGTCTTCGCCCTGCTCGTCGCCGCCGTCGGGGCGGCGTTCGCCGTCCCGCAGGCGCGAACGGCGATCCTCGAGTGGCTCGGCCTCAGGGGGGCGACGGTCGAACCCGTGGCAACCCTCCCGGAGGCTCCGGTGTTCGCCGACCTCGGGCTCGGGGAGCGGGTCACCCTCGAGGAGGCGCGGAGGCGGGTCGAGTTCGCGATCGTCGTTCCCAAGCTGCTCGGGCCGCCGGACGAGGTCTACGTCGCGGACGACGTCCCGGGCGGGCGTGCCTCGCTCGTCTGGGGGCCCGACGACGAGCTCGAGCGCTCAGTGCACACGGGGGCCGGACTCCTGCTCGTCGAGTTCGAGGGCGAGCTCGACCCCGCGCTGATCGGGAAGCTGACGGGCCCCGGGACGTCGGTCGAGGCCGTTGCGCTCGGGGGCGCGCCGGGCCTCTGGATCGAGGGAGAGCCCCACGTCGTCTTCTACCGCGATCCACAGGGTGAGATCCGCGAGGAGACGCTGCGACTCGCCGGCAACGCGCTCCTCTGGGAGCGCGGCGACCTGCTGCTCCGGCTCGAGGCCGACGTGAGCAGGGAGGGCGCGCTCGAGCTCGCGCGCTCGACCCGGTGAACCCTCAGCCGGCGAGCCGGTAGATCCGGCCGTTCAGCGAGACGAGGTAGAGCTCTCCGGTCGGGCCCTCCCCGAGCGAGGAGAGAGCATCCACGGTGAACGGGTAGCGCTTCACGGACGTTGCCTTCCCGTCCTGAACGACGAGGCTCCACACGTAGCCCGTGCAGTAGTCGCCGAAGAAGTAGCGGCCCCGTACGGCCGGAACGTTCGCGCCGCGGTAGACGAAGCCGCCGGTGACCGAGCAGCCCTCGTCGTGGCCGTACTCGTAGATCGGATCGACGAGCGTGCCCGCCGGGTTCGGCTGCTTGCTCTCGTAGGGGTGGTTCCCCTCCCGTACGTCCCAGCCGTAGTTCTCGAGGCCGGGGCTCGAGCGCGGCGTGTAGTCGATCTCCTCCCACTCGTACTGGCCGACGTCGGCGATGTAGAGGTCGCCGGTCGCCCGGTCGAACGAGAAGCGCCACGGGTTGCGAAGGCCGTAGCCGACGATCTCCCAGTCCGCGCCGGGGCGGT
>JBBILK010000181.1:2014-6197 GCA_037444965.1 Actinomycetota bacterium
GCATGGACGCTACGATCCGGACCGTGTACTTCCCGGTTCACGTTCAGGCGAAGCAGCTTCCCGAGCCGGCTCTGGAGATTCTGGGCGTTGCCGTTGGGATCGCCCTGGCCGCCGCCGTCGCCCGTGCCGGCGTAGAGGTAGCCGTCGGGGCCGAACGCCAGTTGCCCGCCGTTGTGGTTCTCGTACGGCTGGTCGACGAAGAGGAGCTGGCGGACGCGGACCGGCTGCTTCCCGGCCCGCGAGCGGTACTCGACGACGCGCGTGTCGCCGTGTACGTCCGTGTAGTTCACGTAGAAGAGGCGGTTGGACGCGTAGCGCGGGTGGAAGGCGAGCGACAGGAGCCCCTGCTCGCCGCCGCTCTTGACGAGGTTGCGGATGTCGAGGAACGCGGCCGGGAGGACGCGACCGTTCCGGATCACGCGAACCCGTCCCGCCTGCTCGACCACGTAGATCCGCTTCGGCTCTCCCGGAGTCGACGCGACGTGCACCGGGGAGGCGAAGGTGCCGGCGACCCGCACGAGCCGCAGCCCGCTCCCGGCGGCCGTCTCCGACGATCCCCGCTCGTCGCCCGCCGCCGTCGCGCCGCAGCCCGCGATCGCGAAGGCGAGGAGCAGGAGCATCGCGCCGAGTCGCATCCCTCTCAGCGTAGTCATCTGCCGCTCGTACGTGCGCCGGTGCCTAACAGTTCCTTGACCGACCGCAACATCCCTTAACAGCGCTCGGGGGCCGGACGGATCCGGCCCCCGGGAGTGCGCTGGAGAGGACTTGAACCTCCACGAGCCGAAGCTCACAAGGCCCTCAACCTTGCGCGTCTACCAATTCCGCCACCAGCGCAGGCTGCGTCTCCATCTTAGCGTTGACGCCGTCTGCCCGGCGCGCTACGCTGATGCGAACAGACGTTCGATCTTGGAGGCGCGAATGCTATCCGAGCGACAGCAAGAGATCTACGACTTCATCGTCGCGTACGCGCGGAGGCACGGGTATCCGCCGACGGTGCGCGAGATCGGGGCGGAGGTCGGGCTCGCCTCCCCGTCGACCGTCCACGTCCACCTGGCGAAGCTCGAGCAGGCGGGCTACGTGCGCCGGGATCCGACGAAGCCACGCGCCCTCGAGCTCGTCGGGCAGGGGCGGGGGCCCTCCGCTGACGAGGCGAGGGTGCATGTGCTTCCGCTCGTCGGCGAGATCGCCGCGGGCAGCCCGCTGCTCGCCGAGCAGAACGTCGAGGAGTACCTCGCCGTGCCCGAGCCGCTCTCGCGTGGAGAGGACGAGTTCCTGCTCCGAGTCAGGGGCGAGAGCATGATCGAGGCGGGGATCATGCCGGGCGACTACGCCGTCGTGCGACGCCAGTCGAGCGCCGAGAACGGCGACGTCGTCGCGGCGCTGGTCGGCGACGACGAGGCGGCCGGCGAGGCGACGGTGAAGCGCTTCTTCCGCGAGAACGGACGGATCCGCCTCCAGCCCGAGAACCGGGCGATGGAACCGCTCTACCCGCGGCACGTCCAGATCCTCGGCAAGGTGATCGGACTCTTCCGGCGACTATGACGCTGGCCGTGCTCACCCGGACTCTCGACGCCGAGCTCGAGGCGCTGCTCGCAGGCGAGAGCACCGAGTGCCTCGTCTGCGGCGAGGAGGTCGAAGTCCTGGGCGGGCGGGTCGAGTGCGCCGCGTGCGGGTCGGTGCTGGAGCGTCCGCCGCCGGAGGTGATCGAGGGGCAGCTAGCCACGGTCTGACGGTCTGACGGCGCGCAGCGCCGCGCTACACTCCGGGGTGCAGGCCGGGTGGCCGCGGGCCGCTTCGGCGGTCCGAGGAAAGTCCGGACACCGTAGGGCAGGGCGCTGGGGAAACCCCAGGCGGCGAAAGCCGACGGAAAGTGGCACAGAAAAGACACCGCCTGCCGGCCTTCGCGGGCCGGCGGGCAAGGGTGAAAAGGTGGGGTAAGAGCCCACCAGCGCCGTGGCGACACGGCGGCTCGCCAAACCCCGCCCGGTGCAAGGCGAACAGGCTCCGCCAGCAGGTGGCCCGCCGAGGAGCCGGGTACGCCGCTCGAGCCGCCGGGAGACCGGCGGCCTAGATGGATGGTCACCCTCGACAGAATCCGGCTTACAGGCCTGCTACGGCGAAGCCCCGCTCCGGCGGGGCTTCGTTATCAATCGCTTCCCGCTTGACTCGTCAAGCTACGCCCTACGTGATACCCATAACGTGCGGAAGACCAGCGTCTACCTGACCGAGCGTGAGTCGAAGCGGCTCGCCGATCTGGCGCGGTCCGAGGGGCGCTCGCAGGCGGAGATCATCAGGGAGGCGATCACCGCCTACATCCCGACCAGTCGGGGCGACCGCGACTTCGCCCTCGCCGTCGGCTTCGCGCGGATCGACGACGACCCGCGTCCGATCTCCGAGATCCCCGAGGACGAGCTCCTCGCCGGCTTCGGCAAGTGACGCTCGTCATCGACGCGGCGCCGCTCGTCGCCGTTGCCGACGAGTGCGAGCCGCGGCGTGAGGAGATCCTCGAGGTCCTTCGCTCCGAGCGTGGGGGCCTGTTCGTCCCGGCGCCGGTGACCGCCGAGATCGACGACCTGCTCGGCCGGCGGTTCGGGCCTGCGGCGAGGTGTGCCTTCCTGGAGGATCTTGCGGCGCGTCGCTACGAGAGCCCCGGCCTCGACGCCCGCGATTACGAAACGGTGTTGGAGCTGGATCGGCGCTACGCCGATCTCGACATCGGGCTCGCCGACCTCTCGATCGTCGTCCTCGCGCGCAAGCTCGGGACGCGCCGCATCCTGACATTCGACGAACGCCGCTTCCGCGCTGTCAGGCCCCTCCAGGGAGGCACGTTCAGCCTGCTGCCGGCGGATTCCCGCTGACCGCCCGACCTGTACGACGACGCGAACGAGCGACCTCCCCGCGGTTTCTCGCGTGCGAGGTTGGGCTAACGTACAGGCCATGCTCCGGAAGCTTGCGCTCGTGATTGCCGCGCAGCACGTTCGGGACCGGGCGCGGCGCCTCGTGGAGCTCGAGGTCGAGCTCGCGAAGGCCGAGCTCCGCGAGAAGACACAGCTCTACGGTGCCGGCATCGGGCTCGGTATCGGTGCTGCGGTCGTCACGCTCTTCGCTGTCGGCTTCCTCTTCGCCGCCGGGGCCGCCGGCCTGGCCCTGGTCATGCCGTGGTGGGCCGCGCTGCTCGTCATGTTCGGGCTTCTGCTCGTCGTCGCGGCCGCACTCGGGGCGGCGGCCGTCCAGGCGATCAAGAGCGCGGGACCTCTGGTTCCCGAGCAGGCGATCGAGGAGGTCCGCCTGACCGGAGCGCAGATCCGAGGCAACGGAAGCTGATGAGCCCGCGGAGCTCCCAGCAGGTAAGGGAAGACCTCGCCGCCGAGCGCGACGAGCTCGCAGAAGCCGTCGGCGAGCTCCGGGACGAAACCGCGAACCTCGTCAACAAGGTCAAGGCCAAGCTTCCCCTGGTTGCAGCCGTGGCGATCGTGCTCGGCTTGGTCGTCGTCCTGGCCAAGCGCCGCTAGGTCTCAGCCTCTTCGACCACCGTTGGCCCGCTCTTGTCCGGGAAGCGGTCGAGAACCCCGGATGCGAGCAATCGCTCGCGGGCGACCCGCGCATCCTCGGTCGAGGCGAACTCGATCTGGATGAACACCTCGCCCGGGTTGTCGACGCTCCGGAACAGCCGGTAGCCGGTCGCCGACTCTCTGGCCCGGGGGGCGTCGCGGTCGAACAGCGGCTTCCAGGCCTCGTACTCGCCGACGTCGATGCGCGTCATGATGAACGTCATGTCCCCTCCTCACGTTAGCTACTCTTAGAGAGTATTCATTTCAGCGATAGGATAACCAAATGGTCGATCGTGTCAAACCCCGGCGACGCTACGACTCTCCGCGCCGGCGCGAGCAGGCGGCCCGCACCCGGAGGGAGATCCTCGAGGCGGCGGAGCAGCTGTTCGAGCGCCAGGGCTACGCGGCGACCTCGATGGCGGCGATCGCGCAGGAGGCGGGGTCGCGCTCAAGACCGTCTATCTCGCCTTCGAGACGAAGCGCGGGCTCCTGCTCGCGCTCTGGCATCTGCGCCTCCGCGGCGACGAGGAGCCCGTACCGGTCGGGCAGCGGCCGTGGTTCCGGGAGGTGATCGACGAGCCGGACGCCGCGCGTCAGCTCCGCCTGAACGCGCGCAACTCACGTGTGGTCAA
>JBBILK010000182.1:0-6186 GCA_037444965.1 Actinomycetota bacterium
GCCGAAGCGGGTGATCCCGGCCTGGGAGAGCTTCTCCTTGAACGTCTCGAAGCCTCCGAACGCGGCGCCGATCGCCGCGGCGAGGTCGCCGTCCGGCTCGCCGCCTCCGCTCGGGCTCATCACCGTCCAGAAGAGCGTGTGGTTCGCGTGCCCACCCGCGTTGTTGCGAACGGCCGTGCGCTTGTCCTCGGCGACCTGGTCGAGGCTGCGCAGGAGCTGCTCGACCGGCAGGTCCGCCCAGGGGGTCCCGTCGAGCGCCTTGTTCGCGTTGTCCACGTAGGCCTGGTGGTGCTTGTCGTGGTGGATGCGCATGGTCTGCTCGTCGATGTGGGGCTCGAGCGCGTTGTAGTCGTACGGCAGCGGAGGAACCTCGTAGGCCATGACTGGCTCCTTTCGTGCATAGACGTCGGCTGTGCCTGGAGCCTACCGATTCGGCTCATCCGTGTTTTCCACCGAGCGGCGATCGGGGTTCGCTCCGATGCGCAAGCTCGCGTCTTCGCGAAGCATCTCGGGTGCGAAACCGCCGAAGGAGGTGCACCATGAACCGGGCGGTCGACATACACGGTCCGCCGGCAACGGAGAGCGGGCCGAAGCTGAAGCGATCGCTGGGGCTCGTGATGGCGACGGCCCTCGTGATCGGGAACATGGTCGGGTCCGGGATCTTCCTGCTGCCCGCCGCGCTCGCGGCGGATTCGGGCCCGGTGTCCGTCGTCGCCTTCGCCATGACAGGGGTCGGCGCGGTCGCGCTCGCGCTCGTGTTCGGCGTCCTCGGGCGCGCGATCCCGCGGACGGGCGGCCCGTATGCCTACGCGCGGCGCGCGTTCGGCGAGTTCGTCGGGTTCGAGACGGCGTGGGGTTACTGGATCGCCGCCTGGGTCGGCAACGCGGCGATCGCGATCGCGATGGTCGCGTACCTGTCCGTCTTCTGGCCCGAGCTCGCGACGAACAGCCTCGCCGCGTGGGCGGTCGGGGTCGGCACGATCTGGCTCCTGACCGGGATCAACATCCTGGGTGCCCGTGAGACGGGCTGGGTACAGGTCGTCACGACGGTGCTGAAGTTCGTGCCGCTGCTCGTGATCGGCGTCGCCGGGCTCTTCTTCATGGACGGCGGCAACTTCACGCCGTTCGCCCCGGGCGGCATCGGCGGCGGGCTCACCGCCGCGGCCGCCCTGACGCTGTGGGCGTTCATCGGGCTCGAGTCGGCGACCGTGCCGGCCGAGGAGGTGAAGGACCCGGAGAAGACGATCCCGCGAGCGACCGTGATCGGCACGCTCGTGACGACGCTCGTCTACATCGTCGCCACGGTCGCGATCTTCGGGATCATCCCGCAGGCGACGCTGGCCGGGTCGACCAGCCCGTTCGCCGACGCGGCCGGTCAGGCGTTCGGCGGCGACTGGGGCAACGTGATCGCCGTCGTCGCGCTGATCTCGACGTTCGGCTGCCTGAACGGCTGGATCCTGCTGCAGGGCCGCGTGCCGCTGGCCGCGGCGGAGGACAGGATCTTCCCGAAGCCGTTCGCCTGGGTGAGCGGGAAGCGCGGGACGCCGGTCTTCGGTCTCGTCGTCTCGTCGGCGCTGATCACCGGCCTGATGGCGATGAACTACACGAAGTCGCTCGTCGACCAGTTCACGTACATCATCCTGCTCGCGACGCTGACGACGCTGATCCCGTACGCGTTCGCCGCGGCCGCGGAGATCCAGCTCTGGTTCACCGAGCGGGAGCTCTTCTCCGGCCGCCGCCTGCTCGGGGACGTGCTGATCGCGTCGCTCGGGTTTGCCTACGCCGGCTGGGCGATGTGGAGCTCCGGCGAGGACATCGTCTTCAAGGGCTTCTTCCTGCTCCTCGGCGGCATTCCCGTCTACCTGGCGATGAAGTGGTGGCAGCGCCGCGAGACCGAGAAGGCGCTGTACGCTCCGACCGAGGCCGGGGCGCCGGAGATCAAGGTCACGGCCGCCGCCCGTGGCCGCTAACCGTGGACACCTGCCGTGGTGCTCCGGGGCTTCGGCCCCGGAGCCGCGGCCGGGCGAGGAAAGGAGCCGGCGATGCGCAGGGTCGTGATCATGGGCGCGGGCGGCCGCGACTTCCACAACTTCAACGTCGCCTACCGCGACGACCCCGAGACGGAGGTCGTCGCCTTCACGGCGGCGCAGATCCCCGGGATCGCCGACCGGACGTATCCGTCGTCGCTCGCCGGCGCCCGCTATCCGGACGGCATCCCGATCCGCCCCGAGGAGGAGCTGGCGGACATCGTCGCCCGCGAGCGAGTCGACGAGGTCGTGCTCGCCTACTCGGACCTGTCGCACGAGCAGGTGATGCACAAGGCCTCGATCGCGCTCGCCGCCGGCGCGGACTTCACGCTGCTCGGCCCCAGGACGACGATGCTCGAGAGCACGAAGCCGGTCGTCGCCGTGTGCGCCGTGCGAACGGGCTGCGGCAAGAGCCAGACGAGCCGTCGCGTCGGCGAGCTCCTGCTCGAGCAGGGCCTCGCGGTGGCGCTCGTCCGTCACCCGATGCCGTACGGCGACCTCGAGGCGATGCGCGTCCAGCGCTTCGCGACCATCGCCGACATCGACGCGTCCCACCCGACGATCGAGGAGCGGGAGGAGTACGAGGCGCCCGTGCTCGCGGGCATGGTCATGTACGCCGGCGTCGACTACGCCGAGATCCTCGAGCGGGCGCAGGCCGAAGCGGACGTCGTCGTCTGGGACGGCGGCAACAACGACTTCCCGTTCTTCGCGCCCGATCTCCACATCGTCGTCGCCGACCCGCTGCGCCCCGGGCACGAGCTCGCCTACCACCCGGGCGAGACGAACCTGCGCCTGGCCGACGTCGTGGTCGTCAACAAGGTCGACGCCGCCGACCTCGAGTCCGTCGGGAGGGTGATCCGCAACGTCGAGACCGTGAACCCGCAGGCGACGATCGTCAAGGCCGCATCCCCCGTCGTCCTCCAGGACGGCCCGTCCCTCGTCGGCCGGCGCGTCCTCGTGATCGAGGACGGCCCGACGATCACCCACGGCGGCATGCCGTTCGGCGCGGGCACCGTCGCCGCGCGGCAGGCGGGCGCGGCGGATCTCGCCGATCCCCGGCCTTACGCGGTCGGCTCGATCGCCGAGACGTTCCGTGCGTACCCGGCGATCGGCACCGTGCTCCCCGCGATGGGCTACGGCGACGAGCAGCTCGCCGAGCTCGAGGCGACGATCGAGGCGGTCGACTGCGACGTCGTCGTCACCGGCACGCCGATCGACCTCGGCCGCCTGATCCGCACGAGGCACCCGATCCGGCACGCCACCTACGAGCTCCACGAGATCGGCCAGCCGACGCTCCGCGAGGTCCTGGCACCCGTCGTCGCCCGGGCCGCGCGGAGCAAGGCCGGAACGGGCTGAGCCCGCTCAAGCGTCGTACCCGAACGGGCAGACCCAGTACTCGACGCGGCCGACGTGCGCCTGGCTGAGGCAGGGCCGGCCGCTGAGGTCGGGGTGGCCGTCGAGCTTGCCCGCGTCGCAGGCAACCCACTCGCCGCCCATCCCCTCGAGCGTCGGCACCTTCCGGCAGGATCCCGTCAAGCCGAGCTCCTCGAAGACGACGCCGTCCTTCGCTGCCATGAAGAAGGCGACGGCGGCACCAGCTGCGGCAAGCGCTCGGAACATGAATCCCCCCGCACGGTGATCGGCGGGGTCACTATGCGGTCTGACCCGGGAGGCGGCATCACCTGTTGTGGGATGGGGCCATCCGCAGAAAGGGGCAACTGCAAGCTGTGCCATCCCCCGGGCGGAGGATTCTCCGGCGCGCGGGAGTCAGTCGCTCGAGCCGCCAGCGACGAGCCTGAGCCGAGGCCGCTCGTCCGGCAAGTCCGGTGACGGGCTCGTTCGACCCGAGCCGGCCTGCAGCGCGAGGCGGCGGTTACGCTCGCGCAAGGCCGTCACGTTCGTCGTGATCACGAGCCGGCCGAATCGCCCCGCGTTACCCACGGGCACCGAGCGGCGAAGAAACGACGGGCCTTCCCGGTGTCGAAAGAGATCCTCGCACGGCGTCCTGCCCTGACGCAGGAGTCGGAGCGTGGCTTCGACGAATGCGCTCGGATCGTCCACGCGAAGGAGGACGCCGGGAGCCGTCATCACATCCGCGAGGCTCCGCCCTGCCGCGGCGGTCGGCTCGAGACCGTAGACGTCGCGCACACGTCCGTTCGCATACCGGACGCGGTCCTCCTCGTCGACCAGCATGATCGCTTCCGGGAGCTCCTCGAGCAGGGCGGTGACCCGGTGGTCGACGGGCGGTGGCAGCTCCGCTCGGGTCGAGGTCCGGGCGAGCTCGACCGCAGCACGGCGCAGCTCGCGCCGGATCGCGAGCCGGCGGCTCTCGTCGATCGAGCCGTCCGCCTCCGTCTCGAGCAGTGCTTCGAGCAGCCGCTCCACCTCGAGCAGCTCGAGGAGGAGGTCGGCCGGCTCGAGGCCGGGAAGAGCCGGACACGTGAGTGCCGGAGCATCGCCGTCCCGATTGCCGAGTCCGGGCAGCACGGACTCGGCCATTCGTCTGAGCCGGCCCGCCAGCACGAGCTCCGGCTGCGCGCCCCAGGCTGCGCTCTCGTCCTGGAGGCGCCTGGCGGCGAGCAATGCGAGGTGGGTGATCCTTGCGGATCTCCGCGCAGGCGGCCCCGGCTCTGCTGGCGAGGAGCCCTGCCCTGGGTGTGCGGTCGTCGCGTCCATCGGAGCGCCGTGGAGACGAACGTAGGTCGAAAAACTTGCGCGACCGGCCGAAAACCCCTCGTCCGGGGGATGAACTCAGGGATCCCACCTCCCCAGATCGGGGGATTCGGCCCGCTGGGGAAGGCGATTCAATGGCGCGAGGCGAGCCGTCGGTCACGGAGGGCGGACCTCGCCGCGGGGAGATGGCCAGAGAAACCGAACCGCTCGGAATCGCGGAGACCGGCCCGGAGGCCGCGGGCGGACGTCTCGCGGAACTGTTCGCATCGCACGGGCGAATGGTCTACGGGCTGTGCGTTCTTCTCCTTCGCGATTCGCACGAGGCGGAGGACGCCGCCCAGCAGGCGTTCCTCTCGGCATACGAGAGTCTCCGTTCTGGAGTCACTCCCCTGCGGCCGGAGGCGTGGCTCGCGGCGATCGCGAGGAACGAGTGTCTCGACCGGCTTCGCAAGCGAACGCGGGAGCCCGTTCGGCCGCTCGACCGCGAGCCGGCTGCGCCGGGGACCGAGGAGATCGTCGCGCGGCACGCTGACTTCGCCGCCGTCCGCTCGGCGCTCGCCGAGCTTCCGGAGCGGCAGCGAGAGGCGCTTCTCCTGCACGAGCTCTGCGGGCTCAGCTACCTCGAGATCGCGCAGATCCTCGGCGTCTCCCAGGCAGCGGTCGAGTCGCTCCTCTTCCGCGGACGGCGGCAGCTCCACGACCGTGCGGCCGAGCTCCGGCTCTTCTCCGGGATCATCATCCTCCCGCTCGGCCTCGGCGAGGGGCTGGCAAGGGCAGTCCCGGGTTTCTCGACCGGCCGTGCGGTCGAAGCCGGCGCCCACTCGGCCACCGGGGCGGGCGCGGGCGGATCCGCCGGCGGTGGAACGATGGTGTCGGGCGGTGGCGGGTTCACAGGGCTCGTCTCGGCGAAGGTGGCTTCCCTGCCGATCGCCGCGAAGGTGGCCGCTACCGCTGCTCTGCTCGTCGGTACCACCTCTGTGGTCGCCGGCGAAGGGGTCCTGGGAGGGCGAGCGCCGCTGGCTGAGACCGCGCGAGTTGCGACGGCGCAGGTGGCGGCGACCGCGACGGTGGCGAGCCTCGCGGGCGCCGAAGGGACGAAGCCTGTGCTCCCGGCTGTTGCAGCGTCGGCCGAATCCGCCGGCGCTGATCCGGTCGCGCCCGGTGACGGCACCGATTCCGGCGCGCGGGGCGGGCCGGCCTCTGCCGGACGTCCCGACGGCGGATGGGCACCCACGCTCGGCGGCAGCGACACGAGCCCGGTTCAGGCGGGTGGCTCGGGCACGCCACCGGTGACCGAGCCGGACGACGACGGAGGGGCGCCGACGGAGCCGAACGAGACGCCCACCGAGACCGATCCCGCGACCGGCGGTAGCCATGACGGGAGTGACGAGGGAAGCGGCGGGACGAGTCCCGCCGAAGGTCATCCGGGCTCAGGCGGTGGGCCGGCCGGCGACGGCGACAAGCCGGCTGATGGGGACGACCCGGG
>JBBILK010000183.1:0-6179 GCA_037444965.1 Actinomycetota bacterium
CGAACGGCCCGATCATCGAGCGCGCGCCCCACGCTCCGGCGGAATCCCAAGGCGGACCGCCTTTTTGCGGGCCGCAACCAGAGAACACCGCGGTCCGGAAACATACGGGCAAACCGCATAGATCTCCGACCGTAAGACTCTAACGGACCGGCCGGAGATGGCGGAGCGCGGCGTCGACCTGCTCGTGTTCGCCGGCGGCGACGGCACCGCCGTCGACGTTCTCCGCGCGGTCGGCGAGCGCGTGCCGGTGCTCGGCATCCCCTCCGGCGTGAAGATGCACTCCGCGGTCTTCGCGGTCAGCCCGCGCGGTGCCGGCGAGCTCGCGCGCCGGGTCGCCGAGGGCGGCGTCCGGGACTTCGCCGAGGCCGAGGTGATGGACGTCGACGAGGAGGCGCTGCGCGCGGGGGTGATCTCGCCGCGCCTGTACGGGTACGTCCTCGCGCCGGTCGCCCCGTCGCTCGTGCAGGGCGCGAAGGCCCGCTCGGCTCCGAGCGAGCGGGCGTCGCAGGAAGGGATCGCCGCCTACGTCGTCGAGCACGTCCTCGGCGACGACCTCTGCCTGATCGGGCCCGGCACGACGACCCGGGCGATCATGCGCGCGCTCGGGCTCCAGAAGACCGTGCTCGGAGTCGACGTCGTCCGCCGGGGACGGCTCGTCGCCGCGGACGCCGACGAGCGGCGGCTGCTCGAGCTCGCGGACGAGGGGCCGGCGAAGGTGATCGTCACTCCGGTCGGCGGTCAGGGCTTCCTGTTCGGCCGCGGCAATCAGCAGCTCTCGGCCCGCGTGCTCGAGCGGGTCGGTCGCGGGAACATCGTCGTCGTCGCCACCGAGGCGAAGCTCGCGGCGCTCGACGGCCGCCCGCTGCTCGTCGACACGGGCGACCCGCAGCTGGACGCGGCGCTCGCCGGCTACATCCGGATCGTCACCGGCTACGGCCGGGAGGCCGTCTACCGCATTGCCTGATGGAGGGATGCCTGATGCCCGAAGCCCACCCGTACATCCCCAACTCCGTGCCGGGTATCAAGGCGCGGATGTTGCAGGAGATCGGGGCGAAGGACACGGAGGAGCTCTACGCGGCGATTCCCGAGCGCCTTCGCCATCCCGGGCTCCTCGACCTGCCCGCGCCGCTTCGCTCCGAGTACGCGCTTCGCCGCCACGTCGAGGCGCTGCTGAGCCGGAACGAGAGCTGCAGCACGACGCTCAGCTTCCTCGGCGGCGGCTGCTGGCAGCACTACGTCCCCGCCGTCTGCGACGAGGTCGGCAACCGCGCCGAGTTCGTGACCGCCTACTACGGGGAGACGTACACCGACCACGGCAAGCTCCAGGCCCTGTTCGAGTACGCGAGCATGATCGGCGAGCTCGTCGAGCTCGACGCCGTCAGCCAGCCGACGTACGACTGGGGAACGGCCGCCGCGACCGCGATCTCGATGGCGTCGCGACTCACCGGCCGCCGTGTCGCGCTCGTCCCCGAGTCGATCTCGCCCGAGCGGCGCTCGATCGTCGAGGGCTACTGCGAGCCGAAGCTCGAGATCAGGTCGATCCCCTTCGACCCCGCGACGGGTCTCGTCGACCTCGCCGCGCTCCGCGGGCTCGTCTCGGCCGAGACCGCCTGCGTGTACTTCGAGAACCCGGGCTACCTCGGGACGATCGAGACGCAGGCGGCCGAGATCGCCGCTCTGGCCCGCGCCGCGGGAGCGCTCACGGTGGTCGGGGTCGACGCGATCTCGCTCGGTGTGCTCGAGGCACCGCCGCGCTACGGCGCGGACCTCGTCTGCGGCGAGCTCCAGAGCCTCGGCGTGCACATGCACTACGGCGGCGGGCTCGCCGGGTTCGTCGCGACTCCCGACGAGGAGCGCTATGTCGCCGAGTACCCGACCTTCCTCGTCGGCCTCGCGCCGACGGCCGTCGAGGGCGAGTACGGGTTCGGCGAGGTCGTCTGGGAACGAATGTCCTACGTGCAGCGCGGCGAGTCGAGCGAGTACGCGGGCACGACGCAGAACCTGTGGGCGATCGTCGCCGGCTGCTACCTCGCGCTGCTCGGCCCGAAGGGCCTCGCCGAGCTCGGGCAGGGGATCATGCAGCGGGCGCAGTACGCGGCCCGGCGGCTCGGCGAGCTGCCCGGGGTCGAGGCGCCCGCCCTCTCGTCGCCCTTCTTCAAGGAGCTCGTCGTCCGCTTCGACGGGACCGGGAAGACCGTTGCAGCGATCAACCAGGCGCTTCGTGCCCACGGGATCTTCGGTGGGAAGGACCTCTCGGCCGAGTTCCCGCAGCTCGGGCAGAGCGCGCTCTACTGCGTGACGGAGGTCCACAGGAAGACCGACATCGACCGCCTGGTCGAGACGCTCTCGGAGGTGATCGCATGACCCTGCGTCCCTTCCACCAGGCGAGCTGGAACGAGCCGATCATCCTCGAGCTGCCGCGTGAGGGCGAGCGGGGCATCGCCGTCCCCGAGGTCGAGGAGGAGATCGCGGCGGCGGTCGGCGACGGCGTCTCCCGGATCCCCGCCGCGCTGCGCCGCTCGGCGCCGCCGGCGCTCCCCGAGCTGAGCCAGCCGCACGTCCTGCGCCACTACCTGCGGCTCTCCCAGGAGACGCTCGGCGAGGCCGTGAACATCCACCTCGGGCTCGGCACCTGCACGATGAAGTACTCGCCGAGAGTGAACGAGGAGCTGATTCGGTCGCCCGAGGTCGCCGACCTCCATCCGGAGCAGGACGACGAGACCGTGCAGGGGATGCTCGAGGTGATGTACCGGTTCGAGCGGATCCTGTGCGAGATCTCCGGGCTCGACCGGTTCACGTTCCAGCCAGGCGGCGGCTCGCAGGCGGTCTACGCGAACGCACGCATGATCCGCGCCTACCAGGAGGCGCGCGGGCAGGGTCACCGGGACGAGATCCTGACGACGATCTTCTCCCATCCCTGCGACGCCGCCGGGCCGGCGACGATGGGGTACAAGCTCGTCACCCTCTACCCGGACGAGCGCGGCTACCCGAGCCTCGAGGCGGTGAAGGCGGCCGTCTCCGAGCGGACGGCAGGCCTGATGATCACGAACCCGGAGGACACCGGGATCTTCAACCCGGAGATCGACCGCATCGTCGAGCTCGTCCACGAGGCGGGCGGGCTCGCCCACTACGACCAGGCGAACGCGAACGGCATCCTCGGGATCACGCGGGCCCGGGAGGCCGGGTTCGACCTGTGCCAGTTCAACCTGCACAAGACGTTCTCCTCGCCGCACTGCTCGATGGGCATGCCCTGCGGTGCGTCGGGCGTAGCGGCCGAGCTCGCGCGGTTCCTGCCCTCGCCGACGGTCGAGTACGACGGCTCGCGCTACTACCTCGACTACGAGCGGCCCGACTCGATCGGCAAGGTTCGCGCCTACCACGGGGTTCCGGCCACCGTCGTCCGCTCCTACGCCTGGGTGATGAGCCTCGGGGCGGAGGGACTGCGAGAGGTTGCCGAGGTCGCGGTCCTGAACAACAACTACCTCGCGAAGAAGGTCTCCGGGATCCCCGGCTTCTCGGTCTCGTACGCGGAGACGAACCTCGACCGCCGCCTCGAGCAGATCCGCTACAGCCTCGCGAGGCTCGCCGAGGACACGGGCGTCACCACCGTCGAGGTGGCGGCGAAGACGGCCGACTACGGCGTCGCCCAGTACTTCCCGAGCCACGAGCCGTGGCTCGTGCCCGAGCCGATGACCCTCGAGCCCTCCGAGTCGTTCTCGAAGGCCGATCTCGACACCTACGCCGAGATCCTCGCCGACATCTCGCGGCAGGCCTACGAGGACCCGCAGCTCGTCAAGCGCGGCCCGGAGCGGAGCACCGTCCACCGGCTCGACGCCGCCGCGCTCGACGATCCGGAGCGCTGGGCGCTCACCTGGCGGGCGTACGTCCGGAAGCGAGAGAGGCGAAAAAGGGCTTGAACCTTCGGCCCTCAGGCGTTAGTGTCGCTAAACGATGTCGTCTCTGAATGGCGACCCCCGCCGGGAAATCGCAGCGCGCTCCGCTCGAGCGGTCCGGCGAGCGCTAACCCGGTGGCGCTCCGGTCGTCTCACCGGGTGAAAACGGTACCAGGGAGGGTGGAAAGGAGCCGGGTATGGACGAGGAGAGGTTCGAAGAGACTCGGGCCGAGGCCGAGCCAGAGGCCGAGCCCGAGGTCACGCGTAGCGTCAGCCGGCGGAAGTTCCTCGGCGGCGTCGCGGGCGCCAGCATCGGGGGTCTGACCCTCGCGGGCATCCTCGCCGCCTGCGGCGGCGCAGCCGAGGAGGAAGGCGAGGAGGCGCCTCCCGCGACCACCGAGGGCGGGGCGACGACGGCGGCGGCGCCCGCCCAGGGCGGTGCTCCGATCGTGATCGGCTCGCCCTACCCGATCACCACCTCCGACGGCGTCGAGATGCAGCGAGGCTCCGACCTCGCGATCGCGGAGATCAACGACGCGGGCGGGGTCGCGGGCCGCATGATCGAGCACGAGATCGTCGACGTGAACGTGTTCGACGGCGAGAGCGAGACCAACGCGTTCAACGACCTCGTCACGAAGGAGGTCGACGCGATCGCGATCGGGTACGTGACCGT
The DNA here is from genome assembly GCA_037444965.1 of Actinomycetota bacterium. GTDB lineage: Bacteria > Actinomycetota > Thermoleophilia > Gaiellales > Gaiellaceae > JBBILK01. Next base: position 4,567 of record JBBILK010000183.1, read on the forward strand.
GTTCGAGCCGATGGAGATCCTCTCGGCCTACGGAGCGCCGACGCTGAACGCGTCGACGTCGATCCAGCAGGTCGAGGCGATGCGGGCGGATCCGGTGAAGTGGGCGTTCAACTTCCAGGCCGACCCGACGGAGGTGCAGTACGGCCTCGGCTTCCCGTCGTTCCTCGAGAACCTGATCGCCGCGGGCACCTTCAACCCGCCCACGAAGACGATTCACATCTTCGAGGGCGACATCGTCTACTCGACGACGATCTCGGAGGCGTGCCAGGAGGCAGCTCCGGGCCTCGGCTGGGAAGTCGTCGGGATCGAGCCGATCGCGGGCTCGGCCGGACCGGTCACGGACTGGACGCCGATGATCACGAAGGCGAAGGAGTCGGGCGCTTCCGTCGTCTTCAACACGCACTGGAACCCCGCCGACCACGCGGCGCTCATGAAGCAGTGGGCCGCGGATCCGCCGGACGCGTTCCTCTACCTGCAGTACGGTGCCTCGGTGCCCGAGTTCCTCGAGATCGCCGGGGACTCCGCGAACGGGGTCGTCTGGGCGACGGTCCTCGGCACCATGAACGACGCCATCGGCCTGCCCTTCCAGGAGCGCTACCGGGCGAAGTGGGACGCGCCGGCCGGCTTCTCGAACGCTGGCACCGGCTACGACGAGGTCTACCTGCTCGCCCACGCCTGGGGCATCACGGGCGACCCGCGGAACTTCGCGGCCAACATCAAGGAGCTCAAGCGGAACATCTACCGCGGCGTCTCGGGCGGCTACTGGTTCGGGAGCGAAGAGGCGAACTTCTGCCTCGCCTACCCGGTCGAGATCGCGGATCCGTCGCTCGGGAATCCGCACCTCTTCTTCCAGATCCTGCCGGACGAGAGCGGGAACCTCTCGCACCAGATCATCCAGCCGGCGCCGTACGTCCAGACGGCCTACGTGCCGCAGCCGTGGCTGAGCTTCTAGGAGGCTGATTCAGGAACGAGCAGCAACGGACGCGATGTCGCTCACCTGCACCGACGTCAGGGCGCTCTACGGCGGCTTCGTCGCCGTCGACGGGGTCTCGCTCTCGGTCGAGAGCGGGCACATCCTCGGGGTGGCCGGGCCGAACGGTGCAGGCAAGACGACGCTCTTCGACGTCCTCGCAGGAAATCACCGGGCCGACGGCGGGCGCGTCGAGCTGGACGGGCAGGACATCACTCGCCTGCCCGTCCACCGGCGCGTTCGCCTCGGCCTCGCTCGCACGTTCCAGTCACCGATCGTGCCGACCGACCTGACGATCGGGGAGACGCTCCAGGCGGCGCGGATCGCCTATTCGCCGAAGGTCGATCCGCAGGAGGTTCAGCCTGCCAGGGAGCTCGCCCGCTTCACGGCCCCGGACGGAACCCGCTGCGGCGGCCTCGACACCCTCGACCGCCGCAAGCTCCTGCTCACGTGCCTGCTGATGCGGAAGCCCCGTGTGCTCCTGCTCGACGAGCCCTGCTCGGGGCTGATGCAGGACGAGATCGACGAGATGGACGCGATCATCCGTCAGGTGACCGCGGAAACCGGGATGGCGGTGATCGTCGTCGAGCACAGGCTCGAGCTGCTCCGCGCCGTGGCGGAGACCGTTGCGGTCATGGACGCC
>JBBILK010000184.1:0-2620 GCA_037444965.1 Actinomycetota bacterium
GCACGCACCCGCCTAGAGTACGCACGATGCTCCCGCTCGAGTCGGTGCCGAACTTCTCCGAGGGTCGCGACCGCTCCACGCTCGCCGCGCTCGAGCGGGCGCTCTCGGGGCACGCGCGGCTGCTCGACCTCCACGCCGACCACGACCACAACCGCTCGGTCTTCACGCTGGCCGGCTCCGAGGCGGAGCTGTCGGAGGCGCTCCTCGCCGGGATCGCCTGCGCGCGGGAGCGGATCGACCTGCGCCGGCACGAGGGCGCGCATCCGCGGATCGGCGCGGCGGAAGCCGCAGCAGGTAGGCGCGCAGCCCGGCCTGCGGATCGTCGAGGAGCGGCAGCGGCTTCCCATCGGCGACGCGGTGGGGATCGTGCCGCCGTGCGAGGCGGTAGCCCGGTGCGACCTCTCCGCGGAGCAGCTCGTCGAGCGTGATCCCGAGCCGGGCGGTCAGGTCGAGCAGCGTCTCGAGCGAGAGCCCGCGCTGCCCTCGCTCGGCCTGGGAGACGGCGCTCGGCGAGACGCCTGCGAGGCGGGCGAGATCGCTCTGCGAGAGGCGTCGCTGCACGCGGACCGCGCGCAGCGCCGCGCCGAGCCTGGCCGCCGCCGGAGCCGCCTCGAGCACGGGCTCGCCGCCGTCGTCCCGGTAGCGGAAGACCGATCCCTGGACGCCGAAGGGGCGGCCCTCGGCCTTGACGATCCGGAGCCGGCCGTCGGCGACCGAGATCACGCACTGGGTGACTTCCTCGACCTCGCGCCGCGACGCCGGCGCGTACTCGCTCGGGGTCAGCGACCAGTACGCGATCGCGCCGATCTCGAGCAGCATCGGGCAGCAGCGCGTGAAGAAGCGCTGGGCCGTGTCCGCCCCCCACTGCCGCGCCATCACCTCGAGCGGGTCGAAGAGGAGGAGATCGCGCTCGAGCGTCGAGCAGAGCGTGCGGATCTCGGTCAGGAGCGGCGCCGGTTGCGCGAGCACGGAGCCGGGCCGGGCGTCGATCGTCTCCAGCCCGGGAAACGCCGCCTCCACCTCCTCGGGCGAACGGGTCAGCGTCACGTAGACAGCGAAGTGGTACGCGGGAGCCTGTGCGGCGATCGCGCGGAAGAAGAGGTCCGCCGACGTCGCCTCCTCGAGCTCCCAGACGACGTTGTCGCCCCAGAACAGGCCTCCGAGCGCGAGATCGAGCTCGCGGACGCCGGTGCTCGCGGTGTCGTCTCCCTCCTTCATCGCGTGCACGGGTCATGGTCGCACATCGGAGGTAACGCTGGAACCGTCGGGCCGGGTCGAATGCGGCTAGACTCGCCGCTGTGAGCGAGCTGACCGAACGGCGCGAGCTCTGGGGCGGCGAGACCCGCAAGGCGATCGACAACTTCCCGGTCTCCGGCGAGCGGATTCCCGTGCCGGTCGCGCGCTGGCTCGCCCGCATCAAGGCGGCGGCCGCCCGCGTGAACGCCGAGCTCGGCCTGCTCGACCAGGAAGCGGCCGACCGGATCGCCGCGGCTGCAGACCGGGTGGCGACCGGCGAGTTCGACGACCAGTTCCCGATCGACGTCTTCCAGACGGGCTCCGGGACCTCGTCGAACATGAACGCGAACGAGGTGATCGCGACGCTGGCCGGCGACGGCATCCATCCGAACGATCACGTCAACATGGGTCAGTCGTCGAACGACGTCTTCCCGTCCGCGGTTCACCTCGCCGCGCTCGACGAGATCGTGAACGACCTGCTCCCCGCTCTCCGCCAGCTGGCGGAGGCCCTCGCGGCCAAGGCGACGGAGTTCGAGGGGATCGTGAAGTCGGGCCGCACCCACCTGATGGACGCGGTGCCCGTCACGCTCGGCCAGGAGTTCTCCGGCTACGCAGCCCAGGTGCGCCAGGGCGTCGCGCGGGTCGAGTCGGCGCTGCCGAGGCTCGGCCAGATTCCTCTCGGCGGAACCGCGACCGGCACCGGCCTGAACACGCATCCCGAGTTCGCGGAGAAGGTTCGCGCTCGGCTCGCCGGGGAGTCGAAGCTCGGCATCAACCCGCCGGCCGACTTCTTCGAGGCCACCGGCGCCCGGGACGGGCTCGTCGAGGCCTCGGGCGCGCTGCGCGCCGTCGCCGTCTCGCTGACGAAGGTTGCGAACGACCTGCGCCTGATGGGCTCCGGCCCCCGCGCGGGGCTCGCCGAGCTCTTCCTGCCCGAGCTGCAGAAGGGCAGCTCGATCATGCCGGGCAAGGTGAACCCCGTCATCCCCGAGGTGGTCACGCAGGTCGCCGCGCAGGTGATCGGCAACGACCAGGCGATCGCGATCGGCGGCATGAACGGCCACTTCGAGCTGAACGTCTACGTGCCGCTGATCGCCCGCAACCTCCTCCAGTCGATCAAGCTCCTCGCGAGCGCGTCCCGGCTCCTGGCCGAGAAGTGCGTCGACGGGATCGAGGCGAACCGCGAGCAGTGCGAGCGCTACGCGGAGCTGACGCTCTCCGCCGCGACGGCGCTCAATCCGTACATCGGCTACGACGCGGCGGCCGAGATCGTCAAGGAGGCGTCGGCCTCGAAGCGGTCGCTGCGTGAGGTAGCGCGCGAACGGGGGGTCGACGAGGCGATCCTCGACAAGGCCCTCGACTACCGCGCGATGGCCAGCCCGCA
>JBBILK010000184.1:2654-6165 GCA_037444965.1 Actinomycetota bacterium
CGGCCGGGCCCTTGCGGGCACACCTCCGTCCTGATAGTCTGATATCAGACTAATGGGTGACGAACCTCACACGGCAAGACCTCGGCTTTCTCCTCGCGAAGGCGTCGCAGCGCTGGAACGAGCTCCTCGCGGAGCGGTTCGCGGCGGCAGGCTTCCCCGAGGTGCGGCCGTCGTACGGCTCCGTGCTCGTGCCGCTCTTCGAGGAGGACGGCCTGCGGATGGGCGAGCTCGCCCGCCGCTCCCGTCTCTCCAAGCAGACGATGACGACGCTCGTCCGGCTGGCGGAGCGCGACGGGCTCGTCACGCGAACGCGGGACCCGGCAGACGGCCGGGCCTTCCGCGTCGAGCTGACGGCGAGGGCGCAGGCGTTTCGACCCGTTGCCGAGCGCGTAGTGGGCGAGCTCGAGCGCCGGGTCGCACGACGCCTGTCGGCGCCGGAAGCGGCCGCTCTCCGCGACGCCCTGACCGAGCTGGCCGACCTCTGAAGGAGGAACGATGAGAGCAGAGACTCCCGCGCAGGTGATCGAGCTGTTCACCGAGGCGATGCGAACCGGCGACCTCGAAGGGGCCCTCTCCCTGTACGAGCCAGAGGCCGCCTTCGCCCCCGAGCCGGGCACGACGCTGAACGGCCGGACCGCTATCCGTGCGGCGCTCGAGCGCTTCGCCGCGCTCGAGCCGAAGATCGACGGCGAGATCACGAAGACGATCGAGGCGGACGGCATCGCCCTCGTCGTGAATCGCTGGTCGCTCGCCGGGACGGCGCCCGACGGGGCACCCGTTGCGATGCAGGGCGTGAGCGCCGACGTGATGCGCCGCCAGCCGGACGGCGCCTGGAAGATCCTCGTCGACGATCCCTGGGGCGGCGCCGCCTAGGCGCGGTTGCCTGCGTGGGTCGCCGCGCGCCGCTGCTCGTCGGCGCGGTAGCTCGAGCGGACGAGCGGGCCGGCGAAGACGGAGCCGAAGCCCATCAGCTCGCCTTGCTCGCGGAAGTGTCGGAACTCGTCGGGGTGCACCCAGCGGTCGATCGGCGCGTGCTTCGAAGAGGGCTGCAGGTACTGGCCGATCGTGACGACGTCGACCCCGTGTGACCGGAGGTCGCGCATCGTCCCGAGCACCTCGTCGTTCGTCTCCCCGAGACCGACGATGATCCCGGACTTCGTCAGCACCGGGTAGCCGGCGAGCTCCTTCGCACGCCGGAGGAGCCAGAGCGCCTGCTCGTACGAGGCCTTCGCGCCGCGCATCCGCGGGTGGAGCCGGCGGACCGTCTCGATGTTGTGGTTGAAGACGTCGGGCCGCTCCGCGAGCACGGTGCGGAGCGCCTCCTCCTCGCAGCCGAGGAAGTCCGGCGTCAGCACCTCGATCGAGGCCGCCGGCACCTTCGCCTTCAGAGCCCGGATCGTCGCGGCGTAGTGGCCGGCGCCCCGGTCGGGGAGGTCGTCGCGGTCGACCGAGGTGACGACGACGTGCGAGAGCCCCATCCGCTTCGCGGTCTGGGCGAGGCGGAGCGGCTCGAGCGGGTCGGGCGCGGCCTCCGGCTTTCCGGACGTGACGTAGCAGTACCGGCACGCGCGGGTGCAGGTGTCGCCGAGGATCTGGAACGTCGCCGTCCCGCGTCCCCAACACTCGCCGATGTTCGGGCAGCGGGCCTCCTCGCAGATCGTGTGCAGGTGTTGCCCGTGCAGGAGGGTCTTCACCTCGAAGAAGCGCGAGTCCCGGCTCGGCGCCCGCACCTTCATCCATTCCGGACGGCGCGGCCTGTCAGCGACTGGCAGCGACCTGCTCAACTCCGACGGCCTCTCCCGAGCGCGCCGCATGGATGGGCCTGGACGAGATCTTCTCGTGCACGGGCTGGGGCCACAGCTCGAGCCCGTCGCCGGCCGGAAGCTCCTCGAGGACGAGCCCGAAGACCTCGGCAATGGCCGCTGCCGCAGCCGGCCGAACCTCCGCGACCGTCACGGGGCGGCCGAGCTCGCGACTCATCGCCGTGAACGTGGCGTCGTCGAGCCCGCAAGCCGTGATCCACTCCGTGAACGGCGCCGGGTCGAGATCGACGTTGAGCGCGTAGCCGTGCGTCGTGATCCAGCGCGAGATGTGGACGCCGATCGACGCGATCTTGCGAGGCGGGGTCGCCGAGACCCAGACGCCCGTGAGCCCGTCGATCCGAGTCCCTTCGATGCCGGACGCCGCGAGCGTCTGGCAGACGGCCTCCTCGAGGTCGCGGCAGTACTTCTTGACGTCCCTCCCGTGCCGGTTGAGGTCGAGGATCGGGTAGCAGACGAGCTGGCCGGGGCCGTGGTAGGTCGACCGGCCGCCGCGGTCGCTCTCGACGACCTCGACGGTCACGGCCTCGGGCAGGTGGAGCTCCTCCTCGGCGGTGCGGCGCCCGAGCGTGACGGTCGGCGGGTGCTCGCAGAAGACGACCGTGTCCGGGATCGCGCCCTGGGAGACGGCCGCCGCGAGCGAGCGCTGGAGCGCCCAGACGTCGTTGTAGCCGGCGACTCCGAGCTGGAGGAGGTAGCCGAGGCGGCTAATACGCGTCCTCCTCCCAGGTCTCCAGGTTCGCTTTCAGGTCGCGCATGAAGGGTGCCGCGTATGCGCCGTCGACGAGGCGGTGGTCGTAGGAGAGGCAGAGGTTCATGATCGGTCTGATCGCGATCGCGTCGTGTCCGTGCTCGTCGGTGACGACGACGGGCCGCTTGACGATCGCCTCGACGTCCAGGATCCCGACCTGCGGCTGGTTGATGATCGGGGTGCCGGCGATCGCACCGAAGCTGCCGGGGTTCGTGATCGTGAACGTTCCGCCCTGCACCTCGTCCGGCACGAGCTTCTTCGTGCGCGCCCGCTCGGCGAGGTCGGCGATCGCCCGGGCCATGCCGAGCAGGTTCCGTTCCTCGGCGTTCCTGACGACCGGGACGATCAGGCCCTTGCCGCCCTCGAGGGCGACGGCGATGCCGAGGTTGACCTCGTGCTTGAGCACGATCTGGTCGCCCCGGATCTCCGCGTTGAGCCACGGCCACTTCTGGAGCACGTCGACGACGGCCCGGCAGACGAACGGGAGATACGTGAGACGGACGCCGTGGTGCTGCTCGTACTCGTCCTTGAGCAGGTCTCTGATCGCGACCACCCGGGACATGTCGACCTCGAAGACGGTCGTGACGTGCGCGGAGGCGTGGACGGAGCGGAGCATGTGCTCGGCGATCGCCTTGCGCATGACGCTCATCGGCTCGACGGTCTCCCTTGCCACAGGCTGCGCCTGTGGCGTAGCCGGCGCCGGTGGTGCTTCGACAGGCTCTTCCCTAACCTTCATCGAGGCCGGCGCTGTCGCGCCGCCCTCGATGAAGGCCAGGATGTCTCGCTTGGTCACCCGGCCGCCGCGGCCGGTGCCCTCGATCTGCGAGACGTCGACGCCGTGCTCGGCTGCGATTCTCGCCACCACCGGCGAGACGAACGCCCGGCCCTCGGTACGCCCGTCGCCCGGCGCTCCGGCCTCCACACGCTCGGGCACGGGCGC
>JBBILK010000185.1:0-6154 GCA_037444965.1 Actinomycetota bacterium
CGAGCGCATCCCGGTCGGAGACCGGAGCCTGCTCATGCTCCTGATCAAGAATCCAGCGGGCGCGAACGAGGCCGTGAGGACGCTGCTCGCCGGCGGCACGCCGCGCGTCGCCGTCGTGGCGCTGAACGACGAGATCGCGGACGGTCGCGACGTTTCCTGGATCTGGGACGTCGACTTCGAGCCCCTGGCCGAGGGTCTCGAGCGGCTCGTCGCGACCGGCGGGCGCGCCGAAGAGCTCGCGCTGCGGTTCAAGTACGGAGGGCTGGACGCTGCCCGGATCGAAGTCGTCCGCGAGCTGGAACGCGCCCTCGACCGCGGGCTCGAGCTGGTGCCCCCGGGCGGCGAGCTCGTTCTGCTCCCGACGTACACGGCGATGCTCGCGCTCCGCGACGTCGCTACCCGGCGCGGGCTGGTGGGACGGTTCTGGGAGGTCGCTCCCGATGGCCGAGCTGCTGCCGGCTGATCCACGTGTCCCGTGATCGAGGCTAAAGCCGGCCGCGCTTCGTGCCGATCTCGACGGTGTGCGCGCACGCCTTCCGTCGATCTCGATCCGGCTGTTCGTCCTGATCGCCGTCTGGCTCCTGGGTACGGCCACGATCACGCTGGCCCAGGACACGGGCACGCCGTCGACGGCCCCGGATCCCGCCGGGTCCCCGGCTCCGGCCGAGCAGGCGGATCCGACCCAGACGGCTCCCGTCGATCCCGCCAGCACCGACGTGGGCGATGTGCCGAGCGAGCCTCTCGTCGTTCCCGACGTTCGCGGCCTGCCGTACGTGTTCGCCAAGGGCGTCCTCGAGGACGCGGGCTTCGCGTGGGAGCTCACCGGGAAGGTCGAGGGTTACGCCGTGAACCTCGTCGTCGAGCAGAACGTCAAGCCCGGCGTCCGCGTCGTCGACACCGGCTTCCCCACACTGCAGCTCCGCCTCGGAAAGAACGACGACTACGAGGCGCGCGGCCTGCCCGAGAACGCCTCGCCGTACGCGGGGACGGAGCTCCTTCTCGCCAGCGATGCGCCGGCGACCCCGCTCCCTGCAGAGCCCTCCGAGAGCGAGCCCGAGGAGCCGGCGGACCCCGGCAACTCGACCGTGCCCGCGACCACCGGGGAAACGACGACCGAGCAGGCTGCCACGACGGAACCGGCTACGACGACAGAGCCGGCTGCGACGACAGAGCCGGAGACCGCCGACTCGACGGAGACGAGCAACGAGACGGCGTCGTCGGGTGAGGCCTCCGCCGCGACGAAGAAGCGGCCGCCCGCCTTTGTCGTGGCCGGCGCGCCCCGCGAGCCGCTCGACGAGATCCCGCTGCCTCTGCGGGCGAAGCGGCTGAAGGCGCGTCTCGCAGATGAGCCCCGTCCGACCCAGAAGCTCGTGCGCTTCTGGCAGTACCAGCATGCCTGGATCGTCACGGGCGCCGAGTTCGGCTGGTGGCACGGCGCCGAGGCGCTCCGGATCCTGATCACTGTCGACGAGGATCTCCAGCGGCGGTGGGGAATGGGCGCGAAGAGCGAGGCGGTAGCGCGCGCAGCGCTCGCGGAGGTGCTGCGGAGGTCACGGTGAGCCTTGCTCGCCTCGCCCGGGCGAGCCGCTAGGGCCGCCTCGTGAACGTCCCGCTCGCCGCTCTCGTCTTCGTCCCGGCGCTCGCGCTCGGAAGCTTCCTCAATGTCGTCGCCGCCCGCCTGCCGGAGCGGCGCTCGCTCGTCAGGCCTCGCTCGTCGTGCGTCTCCTGCGGGACGGAGATCGCCTGGTACGACAACGTCCCGGTAGTCTCCTACCTCGTGCTCCGGGGGCGGTGCCGGTCGTGCGGAGCTCGGATCGGTGTGCGGTACCTCGCGGTCGAGCTTCTCACCGCCGCCCTCGTCGCCGCCTGCTTCGCGGTGTTCGGCTTCTCGGGAGAAGCGTTCGTCGCCGCGTTCTTCGTTTCCTGCCTCGTCGTCGTCTCGGCTGTCGACCTCGAACGGCGGATCATCCCGGACGCGATCGTGCTGCCGGCGACCGCGATCGTGCTCGCTGCGCAGATCGCGCTCGAGCCCTCCCGGGCGCCCGAGTACGTGCTGGCGGCCGTCGCGGCGTCCGGGTTCCTGTTCCTGGCCGTGCTCGCCTATCCCCGCGGCATGGGGATGGGGGACGTGAAGCTCGCTCTCCTGATGGGCGCAGCGCTCGGGAAGAGCGTGGCGGTGGCGATGATGCTCGGCATGCTCGCGGCGCTCGCCGTCGCCGTGTACCTGCTCGTGCGCGACGGGATGGCCGCCCGCAAGGCAGCGATTCCGTTCGGGCCGTTCCTCGCTCTCGGATCGATCGTCGCCCTCTTCTGGGGCGACGAGCTCCTCGAGCGCTACCTGGGGCTGTTCTGAATCCACAGGAGGGGGTGGCGATGCCCGCCCGGCTCATCCTTCGCTCCCGCGACGCCGATACACGGAGAAGGTGAAAGAGACCGGACGTCGGCGGTTGGGGATCCTCGGCCCCAAGGGTGGCGAGCGCCCGCGTGCGCGCTCGCGCGCGCCAGAGGACGTGCCGGAGCACGAGCAGGGCCCGCAGCAGGCCGTCGCAGTACACGAGCTCTCGCTCGAGCAGCTCGCGGACCGCCCCGAGTCCGTCGCCGAGCTGGTCGCGGAGCTGATCGCGGCCACCGGCCTCCTTGGGCCCGAGCCGCTGAGGCGCGTGCGGGGTCTCGTCCGGAACGGCTCGTTCGCCCAGGCGATCGTCGACGCCGGGCTCGTCCCGAGCGTGCTGGCGGCGCAGCACGGGCTTCCGCTCGTCGACCTGAGCGAGATCCCGGTCGACTCGGAGGCCGCGACAACGCTGCCGGCGAGCCTGCTCGAGCGCGCCGGGGCGCTTCCCTACGCGTTCGAGGATGGACGTCTGAAGGTCGCGATCTCGGACCCGAACGACGTGCAGACGATCGACGAGCTGCGCCTCGCGACCCGCTACGGGATCGAGCTCGCTCTCGCTCCGCGCGAGGACATCGAGCTCGAGCTGCGACGGATCATGCGCGCGAACGAGATGTGGGAGCGGGCAGCGCTCGTCCAGGACGAGAGCTTCGAGGCCGCGGAGGCGGACGAGCTCGAGGTCGACGACGGGATCTCGGATGCGCCGCTCGTCCGCTTGGTCAACTCGATCATCCTGCAGGCCGCCGAGGACGGCGCGAGCGACCTCCACTTCGACCCGCTTGCCGACTCGCTCGTCGTTCGGATGCGAGTGGACGGGATGCTGCACGAGATGCAACGGCTTCCGAAGCGCCTTGCCTCACCGGTGACGACGCGGCTGAAGGTTCTGTCCAAGCTCGATATCGCGGAACGGCGAAAGCCGCAGGACGGGCGCATCTCGCTCTCGGCGAACGCCGCCGGGCGCGCGCTCGACATCCGGGTCGCCGTTCTCCCCTCGGTCGAGGGAGAGCTGGTGGTGATGCGGCTGCTCGACAAGTCGAAGCGTCCCCCGACCCTCTCCGAGCTCGGCCTCTCGGACGCGATGCGCGCAGAGCTCGAGCAGATCATCAGCAAGCCGACCGGCGCGCTGCTCGTGACGGGGCCGACCGGCTCGGGCAAGTCGACCACGCTCTACGGCGTCCTCAACGAGATCAACCGCTCGGAGATCAACCTGATCACGGTGGAGGACCCGGTCGAGTATCGCCTGGCGGGCGTCAACCAGATACAGATCAACCCCAAGGCCGGGCTCACGTTCGCCATGGCGCTTCGCACGATCCTGCGCTCGGATCCCGACGTGATCATGGTCGGCGAGATCAGAGACGTCGAGACGGCGAAGATCTCGATCGAGTCCGCGCTCACGGGCCACTTCGTCCTCTCGACGCTGCACACGAACGACGCCCCGAGCGCGCTCACCCGCCTGAACGAGATGGGCGTCGAGCCGTTCCTGACCGGCTCGGCGGTGACCGCCGTCCTCGCTCAGCGCCTCGCCAGGCGGCTCTGCACGCACTGCTACGAGGGCTACGTGCCGACCGAGGAGGAGCTCACAGCGGCGCGCTTCACGCCCGAGCAGATCGCCGCGGCCCAAGGATCGGCCCTCTATCGGAAAGTCGGCTGCCCGCGCTGCAACCACACGGGGTACCGCGGTCGCGTCGGCATCTTCCAGCTGATGGTGATGAGCGAGCAGCTCGAGCGCCTCGCCTCGCAGTACGCGAGCCGCGACGAGATCGCCGCCGCCGCCTTCGAGGGCGGGATGAGGACGCTCTGGGAGGACGGGATCGCCAAGGTCGCCGCAGGCGTCACCTCGCTCGAGGAGATCGGCCGCGTCCTCGTGTAAGGGCCGGTTTCCGCCCGGCCCCGCATCCGACCGACTCCGGGAAATTGTCAAGAGTGCCTGGCACCGGTGCCTGGCACCCGTTCCCGTGGCACCCGTTCCCGGGCACCCGTTCCCGCGACCTAGTCCGAGAGGGCGAGCGCCTGGACGGCGGCCTGGGCGACGGTGGTCTGATCGACGTACCCGATCAGCCTGTTGTCGAGCTGCGGGCCGGGCGTGAAGACGAGCACGGTCGGGGTGTCGCGGATGTCGTACACCGTCGCGAGCTCGCGGATCATCTTCTCGCGCGCGGCGTTGACCGAGACGAAGCCGGCCTTGGTGTCGGCCGCGGCGAGGCGCGCCTCGCGCGTGACCTCGAGATCGACTGCCGAATCCGGCATGTAGGCGACGAGCACGACCACGTCATGCGTGGCCAGCTCCTCCTCGAGCGCGTCCATCCCTCCGGACCCGCTTGCCGAGGCCGGCGCGGTCGGCGTGGCCTCGCCTGTCTCGCCGGGCATCGTCGTCTCGCCCGGTGCCTCTTCCGAGGCAGAGCCGGCCGCCGCGATCGACGGCTCGGGCACGGCAGGTGCCGCCGCCGCCGGCTCGGTGTCGCTCGAGGTCAGCCCCACCTTGTCGAGGAGGTCGAGCTGGAGGACGGCCAGGCCCGCCGCGGCCACGACGACGGCCGCCGCGAGCGGAACCAGGACGCGAAGGCGGACCCTCGATCTCACGGTTCCTCTATCGGCAGCGACCCCGCCCGGCTTGACGGTCAAATCGGGGAATCGTCGCGGGCAGCGTCCCGACGAAAAAGGGCGCGGTTTCCCGCGCCCTTTCGCATCGGCGATACGCGATCGCCTACGTGCAGGCGGTGGTGCCGATCTTGCCCGCAGGGCCGTCCTTGTAGAACGTGTCCGAGTTGTTGTGCTTCGAGCTCAGGCAGTAGTCGTTCGCCGCCTTGGAGACGATCGTGACGCCGTTACCCGAGGCATCGACCGCTGGCCAGGCCTGGTCGATCGCCTGGAGCCCGGCCACGTCCATCGTCGCGTACGTCCCGTTGTCCGAGTAGTACGCCTCGACGGCCGGGATCGCCGAGCGCAGGTTCGCCTGCGCGGTCGAGTTCTCGGCCCGCTTCTTGAAGCCGAGGTAGGACGGGACGGCGATGGCGAGCAGCACGCCGATGATGATGATCACGACCAGGAGCTCGATGAGGGTGAAGCCGCCCTCGCGCTCCCCGATCGTCATCCGCTTGCGAAGCCGTTCGATCATGGAATGTTCCTCCTTCTCCTCGCGGTTTCGGCTCCGTGGATCGCGTCTGATATCGGCGCGCCCGGGGGGCCGGTGACCCCCTTTCGGGGGATGGCCGGCGCGTGGCGAGGGGACTCGAAAGGGGGAGATGACCGACCGCTAAGGGTTTCCACACGTGCTGCCGATAAGCACGAACATGGAGCAGACGAACGCCGCTGCGGCGACGGCTCCCCGGGCCGAAGCTCGCGCCGAGTACGCGATCGACGAGCTGCTCGAGCTCACCGTCGAGCGAAACGCGTCAGACCTGCACCTGACGCCCGGCACCGAGCCGGTGATCCGTGTGCACGGTCACCTGCACCGGCTCGAGGATTACGCCCAGCTCACGCCCGAGAGGTCGCGCACGCTCCTCTACGGCATCACCTCGACCGAGCAGCAGAAGGAGCTCGAGGTCAAGCGGCAGATCGACCTCTCCTACTCGCTGCCGGGGCTCGCCCGCTTCCGCGTCAACGTCTTCCACCAGCGCGAGACCCTGGCCGGCGCGTTCCGCCTCGTTCCGAGCAAGATCAAGACTCTCGAGGAGCTCGCGCTCCCGAGCTCGCTCTACGAGCTCGCCGCCAAGCCGCGCGGCCTCGTCCTCTTCACCGGCCCGACCGGATCGGGCAAGTCGACGA
>JBBILK010000186.1:0-6135 GCA_037444965.1 Actinomycetota bacterium
GTCGTGAGCGACCCGAGGCTCGCGCTGCTGCGCGACCCGGCGAACGCCGGCGAGAGGTAGTCGGAAGCGCTAGCCGGCCTCGACGGCCTCGACCTCGACACCGCGCGCGATCTGCGGCTCGAAGGCGAGGTCGGTGTGCTCGACCCGGACGACCGTGACGGGTGTCCGCTGCACCACTCGCAGCCAGCGGCCGGGCGCGACACCGTAGGCCCGGAGGTACTCCTGACGTTCCGCAGGCAGCCCGTCGAGGCGCGCGACTCGCGCGCGCGCGCCACGCGGAACGTCGGCCAGGGTCCCTGCGGTCGCTCTCTGCGACCCCGGGCGCTCCCGCGCCGAGCGCCGGAGGCGGCCGGCGAGTCGAATCCCGAGGCGGAGAATCCGCGACCGCCCGGGGTCGACCGTGCGGAACCCGCAGACGGGACAGCAGACGAGCGAGCAGCCGTCGTGGAGCGGGCAGGACTCGCACGCGGCGTGGGCAACGGGGTCGAAAGGGCGCCCGCACATCGCGCACGTGAGACTCGCGGCTCGCTGGTGCATGTCCATCGTCCGTCCGGGCTACCCGTTCCAGCCGGTCACGAGCAGGAGCCGGTAGAGGATCCCGCCGACGAGGAACGCGAGCGGGAAGATCAGCGCGGTCATCGCCACGGCGACCTTGACCCCCCGTTCGCGGGCGATCATCAGCACGCTTGCGACGCACGGGATGAAGAGCGTGATCGTCACCATCCCGACGAGGACCTGCACCGCGGTCAGCCCGCCGTTCGACTCCATCACGAACAGCCCCGTGGCGCCGAAGTCCCGCCGGAAGAAGCCGAGCAGGAAGGCCGCGCTCGCCTCCTTCGGGAGGCCGAGCCAGCCCGACACGAGCCACTCGCCGGCCCGTATCAGCGCAGGCAGCGCGCCGGTCCTGTCGAGGAGGAACAGCACCGCAGTCCCTGCGAGGAAGAGCGGCACGACCTCCTTCAGGTACCACTCGAGGCGAGCGAGCGTCTTCACGAGGACGTTCGCGACGACCGGCAGGCGCAGAGGCGGCAGCTCGAGCACGAGCGCCGAGCGCTCCCCGGGGATCAGCCGCGCAGCGAGAGCGCCGACGGCCAGGAGGACGGCAAGCATCACCGCGGCCCAGATGAGCGTCGCCGTGAAGGAGATGCCGCCGAGCAGGCCGAGCACGACGCCGAGCTGCGCGGAGCACGGCACGGCGAGCGCGAGCAGGAGGATCGCGAGGAGTCGCTCGCGCCTCGTCTCGAGGATGCGCGTCGTCAGCGTGGCCATCGTCACGCAGCCGAGGCCGAGCACCATCGGCAGGGCTGCCTTGCCGTTCAGCCCGAGCGCCGAGAACAGGCGGTTGCTGACGACCGCGAGGCGGGGGAGGTAGCCCGTGTCCTCGAGCACGCTGAAGGCGAGGAAGAAGGTCGTGACGATCGGCAGGATCAGCGCCAGGGCGTAGGTCATCCCCATCGTCCAGAGGCCGTACTCGCCGACGAGGAAGTCGGCGACGAGGTCGATCGGGACGAGGCGGTTCACCCACCCGGTCACCCACGGGTTGACGATCCCGCCGAACAGGTCCTCCTCGACCAGCCCGACGAGCCGGCCCGCGCCGAAGACGCCGACGAACCAGTAGATGCCGTAGAGGACGGCGGCGAGGATCGGCCAGCCCCACACACGGTGGGTGGTCAGCTCTCCCAGCCGGCCGAGCACGGTGCTTCGCTCGTCGCCTGCCTCGCGAACGACGGCCGACGCGAGCGCGTCGACGCACGCGAGGCGGGCGCGCTGGATGATCGTCGAGAGGGGCTCGGCGAACGATCGGCGCAGGCGGGCGCGGAAGGCGGCGAGCGCTTGGCGGCCCGGCTCGTCGATGTGTCCGGCCACCCAGGCTTCGGCCGTATCGTCGCCGCTCAGCCAGAGCAGGGCGAGCGCCCGCGGCTCGATCTGGCTCTGGGGCAGGAGCCGGGCGAGCTCGGCGAGCGCCGTCTCGATCGCGTCCGGGTAGCTCACCCGGAAGGTCGGCGGCCGCGCGTTCCTGATCGAGGCGGTGAGCGCCTCGACGCCGCGCCCGCGCGTCGCGACCGTGGACACGACTGCGAGGTCGAGGAGCTCAGCGAGCCGGTCGTGGTCGACGGCGACCCCGCGGGCGTCGGCCTCGTCCGTCATGTTCAGGGCGAGCACCATCGGCACGCCCAGCTCGGCGAGCTGCACGGAGAGCAGGAGCGTGCGGCGAAGGCTCTTCGCATCGCCCACCTGGACGATCGCCCGCAGCGACTCCTGCAGCAGCACGCGCGCCGCGACCCGCTCGTCCTCGCCGCGCGGCGGGAACGCGACGATCCCGGGCGTGTCGATCACGACCGTGTCCGGCATGAACTGCGCGCCGCCGCGCGCCACCTCGACGGGCGTGCCCGGGTAGTTGGCGACGGTCACGTAGCGGCCCGTCAGGCGCTGGAACAGCACCGATTTCCCGACGTTGGGCTGCCCGACGAGGGCTACCCCGCCGCCGCTCGAGACGTCGATCTCCGGCTGAGCGTGGCAGCTGCTCACGGCAGTCCCATCCAGATTCGGGTTACCTGACGATTGATATCAGGTAAACCTTACAAAACAATTGGCCGGCCGGTCAATCCACGGCGGGCCGCCCGCACGCGCCGGGAGAGGCTCGGCTAGTGCGCCAGCTCGATCTCGGCCGGCGGAGCGACGAAGCCGATCTTCCGGTGCGTCCCGTCGCAGAACGGCTTGTTGCTCGAATGCCCGCAGCGGCAGAGCGCGACCGTCTCCCGCTCGACGACCTCCTCGGTGCCGTCCCGTACGATCCGGAACCCGCCCGGCGCCTCGACGAGGTTCGGTCCGTTCTCCGTGGCAGCGATCTTCATCTCGCGGCTCCTTTCCGGGTGCTCTCAGCGGACGTCGGGCCAGGGGACGCCCCCGGTATCCCAGGCGACGAGGCAGTGCGCGGAGACGAGGTGTGCGACGCGCTCGAGGAACTCGCGCTCGGTCTCGCCGAACGCCGCCGAGTCGGACTCCACCCGCAGCTCGGCGACCTGGCTTCCCTGGTAGACGACCGGGATCTCGAGGACGGTCGCTCCCTCTGTCGTCCTTCCCGCCGACGGCCCGGGCACCGGCCGGCCGTCCTCGTGGAAGGAGAGGCCGACGGAGACGTAGTGGTCGATGCGACCGTGGATCGCCGCGACGATCTGGCGCAGTGCCTCGTCGGCGTCGGCCTCCCGGTTCAGGATCCGGTCGACGGCCTCGAGCGCGCCGGCGTAGGGCTGGTCGCTCAAGCTAGCCGCGAACCCTGGACGAGATCATGCGGGCGACGTGCTCGAGGAAGCGGCGGTCGTCGGCGTCGAACGCAGCGGCCTGGTCGGAGTCGATGTCGATCTCGCCGACGACGTGTCCGCCGAAGTGAATCGGGACGACGATCTCGCTCCTGGTCGAGGGAAAGCACGCGAGGTAGCGCGGATCCGCGTTGACGTCGTCGACGATCTCGGTCTGGCCGCTCGCGGCCGCAGCGCCGCAGATCCCCTGGCCGACCGGAATCCGGACGTGCTCCGTCTCGGAGGGACCTCTCCACGGACCGAGCACGAGCTCCCCGCCCTCGACGAGGTAGATCCCGACCCACGCGTAGTGGTCGAACCGGTCGTGGAGGAGCTCGACCGTGCGGCGGAGGACGCCCTCTCCGGTCGGCTCCGAGTTGACGGCGCGGTCGACGGCGTCCAGAACGCCGCGCTGGACGTCGGCGCGCGAGATCATCGCGTGGCTCCCTCCTCCAGGTCGTCTCCCTCGAAAGACCGTACCATCGCCCGGTAGGCCTCGGGAACCGGCAGCGGCCGGCCGGTCGTCGCGTCGACCAGCACGGCCGTCTGCTGCGCCGTGCAGAGCAGAGTGTCGTCGTCGGCGCGATGGGCAGCGAATGCGGTCGTCACGCTCGTCCGGCCGATCCGGCTGACCCGGACGAAGACCTCGAGCGGGTCGTCGAAGCGCGCGGGGGCGTGGTACTCGACGTTCACCGCCCGCATCACGAACCGCTCGCGCTCGACGTTCGAGCCGAGCAGACCGAGGTGGCGCAGGTACTCGCGCTGCGCGGCGTCGAAGTAGGGCATGTAGCGGCCGTAGTAGACGATGCCCTGGGCATCCGTGTCCGAGAAGCCGACCCGCACGAGGGCGGAGTACTTGAACGGCGGGTGGCGAGGCGTGACGCGACCGAGCTCGAGGGTCATCGCCGCCGCATCCTAGACCTCGCTCCTTGACTCCGCCGGTGCGGGATTCTATGCTCCTGCCCGTAATGCGGGACAGTTTGTACCGTTGTGTGGAAGTCCCATGATCAAGTTCGTCCTCGCGGCCCGGCGCAAGCCCGAAGACACGCAGGAGCGCTACTTCTACGAGTGGGGGATCGTCCACGTCGCGCTGATGCTGACCACGCCGTCGGTGATGCGCGTGTTCAAGCGCTACGTCCAGCACTACTCGATCGCCGGCGTCGACGACGAGCTGCTGGTGTACCCGCTCTCCGAGCTGGCGTGGGACAACATGGCCGACCACTGGCTCGAGGGCACGCCCGAGGAGTTCGACGTGATCCTCCGTTCGGACGCGTACGTGAAGCGGATGCAGCCGCATCGCTTCGGCGACACGAACTTCAAGATCGAGTTCGCGACGCACGACGTCGTCTACGAGCGTGAGGGCTTCCGGCCCGGCGGCGTGAAGCTGATCCACTTCCTGAAGCGAAAGCCCGGCCTCTCCCAGGAGGAGTTCGTGCGCGCCTGGCGCGAGCAGCATGCGCCGGTGCTGCTCGAGGCCGCCGGCCCCGGCCTGCGCAGGTACGTGCAGGGACCCGCGGTCGAGGTCGAAGGCGTCTCGTTCGAGGGCACGCTGTTCGAGCTCGGCAACGTCGGCGAGTTCGCCGGCGTCGAGGAGCTGTGGTTCGACAGCCTCGACGACCTCGCGCGGCTCCGCCGGGACAAGGCGGCGTACGACGCGGTGCGCGCGAGCGCGGCCGCGTTCGTCGACGACGCCGACACGTTCTCGATGGTGACGACGGAGCGCGTGATCTACGACTTCGTGGATCCGGTCAACCCGAGCCCGCCGCCCGCAGTACTGCAGCCGGGAAGCCTCGAGGCACTCGTCGACGCCCAGGGCTACGAGGGCTGGAACGTGCCGGGCAAGCCGTGATGCCGGGGGCCGCCACGACGTGCCGGAGGGATCGCGAGGGCAGGCAGGTGACGTCGGCGCCGTCGTGAGGCGCTCGCCGGACGGTTGCGTCCCGGCGCATGCTCTCTAGCTGCGAATCACCGCCAGCACCTCGTCGCGCTTTCGCTCCATCAGCTCGCGGCTTCTCGCCTCGAGGTTCAGGCGCAGGAGCGGCTCGGTGTTCGACGGGCGCACGTTCATGTGCCAGTCGGCGGCGGTCACGGAGATGCCGTCGAGGTGGGAGAGCTCCCCCTCGGGGCCGAAGCGCTCCTTCAGCTCCTGGAGCTTCAGCGCCAGGTCCGTGACCGGCGCGTTGATCTCGCCGGTAAGGAAGTAGCGCTCGCGGAACGGCGCGAGGATCTCCGAGAGACGCCGGCCCTTCCGCGAGACGAGCTCGAGCACGAGCAGCATCGGGACGACGCCGGAGTCGGCCTGGAAGAAGTCGCGGAAGTAGTAGTGGCCGGACACCTCGCCGGCGAAAAGGGCGTCCTCCTTGCGCATGCGGTGCTTGATGAAGGCGTGGCCGACGCGGTTGACGAGCGCCGTGCCGCCGACCGCCTCGATCGTGTCGGGCACCGCCCAGCTCGCCCGGACGTCGTAGATGATCGTCGCCCCCGGCTCTTTCTCGAGCATCGCCTCCGCGAGGAGCGCGGTCACGAAGTCGCCCGGGACGAACTCGCCCGTGTCGTCGACGAAGAAGCAGCGGTCGGCGTCGCCGTCGAAGGCGACGCCGAGGTCGGCGCCCTCGGCGAGCACCCTGGCGACGATGAACTCGCGGTTCTCGGGCAGGAGCGGGTTCGGCTCGTGGCTCGGGAACGACCCGTCGGGCTCGAAGAAGCAGGGGACGGTGTCGAGCGAGAGGAGCTCGAGGACGGGAGGGAGCATCGCGCCCGCCATCCCGTTCGCCGCGTCGACGACGACGCGAAGCGGCGCGATCGCAGCCGGGTCGACGAAGGAGAGGACGCGCTC
>JBBILK010000187.1:0-255 GCA_037444965.1 Actinomycetota bacterium
TAGATCCCGGTGCCACAGCCCGCGTCGAGCGCGCGCTCCCCCGGCTTCGGCTCGGCGAGCTCGGCGACGATGCCGAGCTCGATCCGGTGCGCGGCGGCGCCGAGCGGCGTCCGGTACCAGGCGTCGTACGCGGCAGCCTGGTCGGCGGCCATCAGCCCTCGCGTGCGGCCGGTGCGAGCGCGGGGGAGAGGGGGCGGCGGGCGTGCCAGCGCGTCGACGCCACCCACAGGCCGCTCGCGCCCGTGAGCCCCGCGA
>JBBILK010000187.1:275-6106 GCA_037444965.1 Actinomycetota bacterium
GACCGCGTCGGCGACGAGGCCGGACAGGAGCGCCCCGATCACGAAGCCCGCATCGCGCCAGAAGCGGTAGACGCCGACGGTCTTGGCCCGCTCCCTGGGCTGCACGACGTCCGAGACGGCCGCGATCAGCGTCGGGTAGACGAGCGCCGTCCCGAGGCCGAGCAGCACCGCCGCCGCGAGGGAGGGCCCGAACGCCCCTCCGCCCGCGACGAGGAGGCCGAGCGCGCCGGCCTGGACGATCATCCCGGCGGCGATCAGCAGCTTCCGGCCCGTGTGGTCGGAGAGCCAGCCGGTCGCGAGCTGCGTGGCTCCCCAGACCGCGGGGTAGACGGCGGCGACCGCGGCGATCTGGTTCGCGCTCGCTCCCGCGGCGGCGAGGTAGAGGGGCGCGAGGCCCCAGGCGAGCGCGTCGTTCAGGTTGTTGACGAGCCCCGCCTGGGAGCAGGCCCGCAGCACGGAGTCGCGGTACGTCGCGTTCGCGAACGCCTCGCCGAAGGACACCGGCTCTCCCTCGCCGTGCTCGAGCTGCTCCACGGCCACGTGTGCTGCAGTGTCGCGCACGAAGACGAGCGACGCGAGCGCGCCCAGGCCGGCGATGACGGCCGCCCCGACCCAGACGACGGTCCGCGGGGCGAACGTCGCGGCGAGCGCCCCCGTGACGAACGCGGCGGCGGCGACGCCGAGGTAGCCCGCGGACTCGTTCAGCCCGAGCGCGAGCCCGCGCCGCCTCGGCCCGACCAGGTCGATCTTCATCACGACCGTCATCGACCAGGCGAGCCCCTGGTTGACGCCGAGGAAGAGGTTCGCGGCGACGATCCAGCCCCAGCTCGGCGCGAGCGCGACGAGCACGGGCACGGGCAGGGCGACGAGCCAGCCGGTCACGAGCAGGCGCTTCCGTCCGGCGCGGTCGGCGAGGGCGCCGGCGGTGAGGTTGGTCAGCGCCTTCGCGAGCCCGAACGCGACGACGAAGGCGAGGATCGCGCTCCTCGACGCGAGCCCGAACTCGTCCTCGCCGACGAGCGGCAGGACGCTTCGCTCGAGGCCGACCATCGAGCCGACCAGGGCGTTGAGCGCGACGAGCAACGAGAACTGGGCCGCGTTCTCGCGCAGCCCGAGCCGGACCGGCGCCGTCATGCGACCGCTCTGATTCGTCCCTCCCGGTTCGCGGCGACGATCTCGGCCTGGTGCGCGGGAGGCGGCGGCACGTCGAGGAGGAGCGCCTCCGCGAACGTCTCGGCGTCGGCGAAGCCGAGCGCCCGGTTGTGCAGGCGCTCGAAGCCGATCGTCGAGAAGGGGTTCCCCGAGAGCCCGCGACCGCAGACCGAGCCGCCGTAATGGCTCGGGTAGACGAGAACGTGGTCCGGCAGCTCGAGCAGCCGCCGCATGGTCGCGAACTGCTGCCGGGCGAGCGGGTCGGGGTCGCCCTTCGCGTGCAGGTCGGGCCGGCCCACGTCGCCGACGAGGAGCGAGTCGCCGCTGAACAGGAGCCAGGGCTCCTCGGTCCCCCGCCGCCGATCGGCAACGAGGTAGGCGGTGTGCGCGGGCGCGTGGCCGGGTGTCGAGATCGCCGTGACGACCGTGTTGCCGAGCTCGACGCGCGCGCCGTCGCCGAGCTCCTCGTGAGGGAACTCGACCGAGGCCCCTTCCGGCAGGTACGGCGTCGCGCCGGTCGCCCCGACGATCGCCGGCAGGCCCGAGACGTGGTCGGCCTGCACGTGCGTCTCGAAGACGGCGACGATCGGCGAGCCCGCACGCTCGGCCTCCTGGAAGTAGCGCTCGACGAGCTGCACGTGCGGATCGACGACCGCGAGGCGGCCCTGCGACGTGCAGCCGAACAGGTAGCTCGCGCAGGCTGTGGGCTCGAAGAAGAACGGGCGCAGGAGCATCGTCCCGGCCAGGCTAGCCGCGCAGGTATCATCGGGCCAGCGCGGGTGGACGATAGGAGGTATCGGGATGGCCGATAGTACGCTGTCGCTGATCTGGGACTGCACCCGGCTGCGGCTGCTCGTCGAGATCGAGCGCACGGGGAGCGTGTCTGCCGCCGCCCGCGCGATCGGGATCGGCCAGCCGACCGCGAGCGAGCACCTGCGCGTCCTCGAGGGCGCGGCCGGCATGCGGCTCGTCGAGCGCAACGGCCGCGGCAGCCGGTTGACGGAGGCGGGCCTGGTGCTCGCGCGGCATGCTGCCGAGGCCCTCGGCACGCTCAGAGCGGGGGAGGAGGAGCTGCAGGCGCTCGCCGGGCTCGAGGCGGGGACGATCCACATCGGCGCCTCGACGACCCCAGGGGTCTACCTGCTTCCCGACACGCTCGGCTGCTTCCGCCGCGACCATCCCGGGGTCACGGTCGAGGTCGAGATCGCGTCGACCGGCGAGATCCTCCAGCGTCTCCTCGGCGGGCGCGTCCAGCTCGCCCTGATCGGCCAGACCCAGCCGGACGAGCGCGTCCTGCTCGAGCCCTTCCTCGCCGACGAGATCGTCGGCGTCGCGCGGCCGGGACTGCTCGCGATCGACCGCGGCGCGGTCGCGCCGGACGGCCTCGCCGACCACGTCATGCTCGCCCGGGAGCCGACGTCGAGCACGCGGCGGGTCGCCGAGCGGGCGCTCGCCGAGGCCGGCGTGCGGGCCCGCCAGGTCTGGGAGCTCGACTCGAACGAGGCGATCAAGCGGGCCGCCCGCGAGGGGCTCGGCTTCGCGTTCCTCTCGCGCTACGCGGTCGCCGAGGAAGTCGGACGAGGAGAGCTCGAGCGCTTCCGCCTGGACGGCCGCCCGCGGATCGAGCGCAACCTCTTCGTCGCCCGCCTGGCGCGGCGGCCGCTCAGCCCGAGCGAGCGCGGCTTCGTCGCGACCCTGACGCGCTGCTGTGCGAAGTCCTCGGACTTCGCGGCGGCCTGCGTCGCCTGACCGGTTCGCCTCGCGTTACCGTCGCGACTGCGCTCTCGGCGCCGGCACGAGCTCGGCGAGGAGCTCGCGCGCGCGGACGGCGATCCTGCCTCGGAGCCTCGACGGCTCGAGCACGATCGCCTCACCGCGAGACGAGAGGATCTCGCCGACGAGCCAGTCGACGCTCCCGTAGTGCAGGTTCTGGAGCGCCGCGCCGTCGGTCAGCGGGACGGCTCCGCGCTCGACGTGCCAGCGCGCGCCCTCCGGCGAGTACCACACCCGGGCGGTGCGCATCCGCGACTCCGGCTGGAACTCCGGCCGCGGCTCGAAGCGCTCCTCGAGCGGCCTCGCGCTGCGCATGCGGTCGACCCGGAAGCTCCGCACGGCCTCCCGCGTCCGATCCCAGACGTGGACGTACCAGTGGGGCAGGTCGCGCTCGAGGCGGTGGGGCTCGACGACCCGCGTCGTCGTCCGTTCCTCGTCGGGGCGGAGGTACTCGACCTCCACGAGCTGCCGCTCCTCGATCGCCCTCGTGAGCGTGTGGATGAGCTCCTCCTCGGCGGTGGCGGCGAGCGGCTCCGGGACCTCCTTCAGCTCGAACTGCCCGAACGTCTCCTCGAGCTTCTGCCGCACGCGCCCGAGGGGCGTGTGCGCCTCCGCGGCGATCATCGGCCCGACGAACTCGAGGGCGAGCCGGATCGCTCTCGCCTCGAGCGGCGTCAGCCTCGGAGGCCGGCGGAACGCGTCGCCGAAGAGCTCCTTCTCGACCCGGACGACGTCGTCGTCGAGGACGGCGTAGACCGCGTAGCAGCCGCCGCCGAAGTTGACGAGGTTCAGCAGCTGCAGGTGCTCGTCGAGCTGCTCGTAGGGGATGCGGAAGCCCTCGGTCAGCTCCGTGGCGGGGATCACGGCGCGCTTCCCGTCGCCGCAGCGGGCGAGCAGGTGGGCGAGCAGCGCCTGGAGCACGGCGAACCGCTCGGGCGGTACCGGCCCGGCGGGCCGGTCGGGCAGGACCGCGCTCTCCTCGGTCTCCCGCGGCGGCGCGGGCTCGGGCGGCGGCTCCTCGTGGCCCTGGGCCACCCGCTGCAGGCCTTCCTCGATCTCGGCGACGAGCTCGGGAGGGTCGAGCGCCCTCGCCCGGCCGTTCTGGCGCAGCACCCAGGCGGCGAGCTGGCCGACGTCGGCGTAGTCGGTGGCGAAGACGCCGTCCTCGAGCCGTCCGCGGCTGCCGAACGAGCGCTCGACCCACCAGGCCGTGTCACGGGCGACCTCGATCCTCGCCTCGCCGGCGATCTCGCCCATCTGCCAGGGCGGCCGGCCCCGGAAGTCGGCGGGCTCGAAGTCCTTCGGAAAGCGGAAGTCGCGCTCGCGCCGGGTGGCGAACGTGATGTCGCCCTGGATGCGAGAGACCCGGAACGTCCGCATCGCGTCCCGGTCGAGGTCTCTCCCGACCAGGTACCAGAAGCCGTTCTCGGAGAAGAGCGCGTACGGGTTCACGGTGCGCTCGCTCACCTCGTCCCGGCCGATCGACCAGTAGCGGAACCTGACGGTTCGCTGCTTCGAGATCGCCGCGTCGAGCTTCGAGAGGAAGCCGGGCAGCTCGGGCGAGTAGTCGTGACCCTGGACGTTGACGGCGATCGCGCTGTCGGTCGGGGCCTCGACGGGCCCCGGCCGGCCGAGGGCGAGGTTCTGGAGCGCGAGGCGGAACGGCTCCGCGTACGCGAACTGGCCCTCGAGGAGGAAGAGCGAGGTCTGCAGCGCCGCCAGCTCCTCGTCCGACAGCTCGAGCGGCGGGAGGAAGTACTGCTCGGAGCGGAGCGTGTAGAGCTCCTCGCCGGTGAACTCGTCGCGCTGGGAGTGCAGCGGGACGCCGAGCGAGGTCAGCTCGCTGCGGTCGGAGTAGAAGCGCCGGGCGAACGCCTCGTCCGACATCTCCGAGTAGCCCTCGACGCACGACTTGATGTCGCGCGCGGTCAGCGGCCGCCGCTCCGCCATCAGGAAAGCGACGAGCGAGAGTTGCCGGATCAGCTTGTCAGCGTCGTGAGACAGAGTTCCCCGCCTTCGCGGGGAACTCTAGCTTGAGCTAGGCCGCGACCCGCGAAGTCCGGCCGGTCTCGAGGTGCTGGTGCGACGGGCAGTACTCGCGGTCCGGAAGCGGCGTGCGCTGGCAGGGCTTGCCCTTGCGCGTCGTCGCGTGGCAGTGGGCCGCTCCTCCGTCGAAGGCGCCGGCCTCGATCTGATCCTCGATGAACTGCACGGCGGCGGTGATCCCCTGGCTCACGGCCCAGGCCACCTGTGCCTGCGCGGTGATCGGGAAGTAGCGGCGGATGTCGGCGAAGAGCGTCCGCTCGGGACGGGCGAAGTACCGCGGGTCGCTCGCGAGGCGCTCGACCGTGTCCTCGCAGACCGCGAGCACCGCACGGCGGTAGGCGATCTGCGTCTCCGCGTCGACGTACGGATCGATGAGGTCCTTGATCGACCGGTAGATCGCCCGGGAGTACTGATACATGACGGCAAGGATCCTCTCGTTCATTGTCCTCTTTTCAGTATCGCGCTCTGAAGACGAAAGTCCTGCAAACGACCGTTAAGACCAGGTTAAGGCGCCGGCAGGCTTGTAACAGCTTATCGCGCTTTGCCGGATGTTACAAACTGAGGTCCGACATCGCGCCTTTCGGACGCCGGCCGCGCTAGTCCGCGATGCGCCTCGGATAGGCGTCCGCGAAGCCCTTCGCGCGGGCTGCGGGAGTGGCTGCGCGGGCCTGGGCCTCGGAGGAGTAGATCCCGCTGAAGACGACCCAGTAGCCCGGCCGCAGGCTCGAGTACGACGACGACTGGAGGACGCCGACCTGCGGCAGGCCGGCGGCGCGCGCCCGGGCCGCCTGGGCGTCGGCGGCGGCGCGCCCCTGGCTCGCGACGACCGAGGCGAGGACGACCGTGTAGCCGTCCGTGCC
>JBBILK010000188.1:0-6084 GCA_037444965.1 Actinomycetota bacterium
TCCACCGCCCGCGCGCGGCGGCGGAGGCGGAGCGCGCGCGGCGGCGGCTCGCGTTCGAGGAGTTGCTCGTGCTCCAGCTCGGACTGCTCCGGCGTCACACGGCGGCCGAGGCCGGGCTCGCGCCGTCGCTCGGCTCCCCGGGCGAGCTCGCGGCGCGCTACCGGGAGGCGCTGCCGTTCACGCTGACCGCGGCCCAGGAGCGCGTGATCGCCGAGATCGACCGCGACCTCGCCGGCACGGTGCCGATGGAGCGCCTGCTGCAAGGGGACGTCGGCTCGGGCAAGACCGTCGTCGCCCTCTACGCGCTGCTGCGGGCGGTCGAGCGAGATCACCAGGGCGCGCTGATGGCGCCGACGGAGACGCTCGCCGAGCAGCACTTCCTCACGCTCGAGCCGATCTGCAGCGCGCTCGGCGTGCGCTGCCGCCTGGTCACGAGCAGCGTGCCGGCGAAGGAGGCCACCGCCTCGCTCCGGGAGCTCGCCGACGGCCGGGCGGGCGTCGCCGTCGGCACGCACGCGCTGATCCAGGAGGGCGTCGTCTTCGGCTCGCTCGCCGTCGCCGTCGTCGACGAGCAGCACCGCTTCGGCGTCGAGCAGCGGGCAGCCCTCACGGGCGACCTCCGCCCGCACCGGCTGCACATGACGGCGACGCCGATTCCCCGAACGCTCGCGCTGACGGTCTACGGCGACCTCGCGGTCTCGGAGATCGACCGGCTCCCTGCGGGGAGGAAGCCCGTGATCACCCGCTGGATCACGCACGAGCGCGCCTCCGAGGCCTACACGCGGCTTCGGGGCCAGCTCGCCGCGGGCCGGCAGGCGTACGTCGTCTGCCCGCTCGTCTCGCCCTCGCTCGCCGTCGAGGCGAAAGCGGCCGAGGCGGAGGCCGAGCGTCTCCAGGGCGACGAGCTCGACGGCTTCCGCGTCGGCTGCCTGCACGGCCAGCTCCGCCCGGCAGCGCGCCGGCGGATCATGGAGCTCTTCGCCCGCGGCGAGCTCGACGTCCTCGTCGCGACCACGGTGATCGAGGTCGGCGTCGACGTGCCGAACGCGACCGTCATGATCGTCCAAGAGGCGGACCGGTTCGGCCTCGCCCAGCTCCATCAGCTGCGCGGCCGCGTCGGCCGGGGCGAGGAGCAGTCGTACTGCCTGCTCGTCTCGCGGCCGAAGGAGGAGCTGACGGAGACGGCGTGCGAACGGCTACAGGCGCTCGTCGACTCGACCGACGGCTTCCGGCTCGCCGAGGTCGACCTCGAGCTGCGGGGCACCGGTCGCCTGCTCGGGACGCGCCAGAGCGGGCTCTCCGACCTCGTCTTCACCCGCCTCGCGCAGGACCGCCCGTTGCTCGAGCAGGCGCGGCGGGAGGCGCGCGACCTCGTCGACTCCGGGGGGCCGCTCGACGACGAGGTCGCGCGGATGTTCGGCGAGGCCGCGGCGCCGTACGCCTGATCAGCCGGGGACGGGCGCCTCGACCGGCAGCTCACGACCGAGCAGCTTGCCCTCGAACGCGAAGTCCTGCTCCCGGAGCGCGCGCACGTAGGGAGGCAGCGCCTCGCCCTTCAGCGTGCCGCCGTGCATGGCGTGAACCCAGTCGGGGTCGAGCGCCTCGATCCGGTCGACGACCTGCCGCACGGGGCGCTCGTGGGCGAAGATGCCGACCGCCCGGTAGACGGCGCACATGGCGTCGCCGAGGTTCTCCGTCACCACCGGCGGCTGGTCGCCCGGCTGCAGGAAGAGGTCGGCCGGGAAGAGGCTGCGGGTCGTCTCCTCGACGACCATCATCGAGTCCCAGTGGTGGACGTGCGGCGTCTCGAGAAAGCGCAGCTTGTGGCGGCCGAGGTCGAGCGTCTCACCGTCCGTGAAGCCGCGGACGCGCTCGTGCACCCCGAAGCCTCTCGCGTTCAGCGCGATCGAGAGCGCTGAGCCGACGAGCTCCGCGCCCTTCGCCTCGGCCATGAACCGGTCCATGCTGCCGTTCTCGTCCCCCTCCCAGTGCAGCAGGGCGACGTAGGCGAGCCGCGCCGGGTCGAGCACCTCGCCGATCGCCTTGCGGATGGGCTCGTAGGCCTCGTACTCGCCGGTGTGGATCAGCGCCGGCCGCTCGTCGTCGATCAGGAACTGGTTGAAGGTGATCCCGTAGGGCTCGGCCCAGGTCGAGATCCGGTAGATGCCGCCCGTGATGTGGTCGATGCGGGTCTGCACGCCTCCTCCTTTCAATGCACAGCAGTGTACGATGATTTATACATGAAAGCACACCCGTGTGCAACTATTTCGTCGTGGCGCGGAAGTACGAGCTGAAGCGGCGGGCCGAGAAGCAGGCCGAGACGCGGCAGCGGATCGTCGAGGCCGCGATCGAGCTGCACCGGACGAAGGGGCCTGCGCGGACGACGCTCTCCGACATCGCGCGGCTGGCGGGTGTCCAGCGACACACGCTCTATCGCCACTTCCCCGACGAGCGGGCGATCGGGCTCGCCTGCTCGGGCCTCCACATGGAGCGGAACCCGCCGCCCGACGCCCGGGCCTGGCTGGCGGTCGCCGATCCGGAGCAGCGCCGCCGCCGCGGGCTGGCCGAGCTCTACGCCTGGTACGCCGGCAACGAGGACATGTTCGCGAACGTGCTCCGGGACGCCGAGGTCGACCCCATGACGGGCGAGCTGTTCGCGCTTCGAGCGGGCGAGTCGATGGAGCTCGTCCGCGCGACGCTCGCCGAAGGTCTATCCGAGGACGAGCGCGCCCAGGCTCTCCTCGACCTCGCGCTCGACTTCCACGCCTGGCGGCGACTGGCCCGGAGCGGGCTCTCGCCCGAGCAGGCCGCGGAGGCGATTGCTGCCGTCATCCGCTGCCAGTGAGGATCATCGCCGGCTCGCGCAAGGGGGCACGGATCTTCGCTCCGAAGGGGCGCGACACGCGCCCGACCTCGGACCGCGTGCGCGAGGCCGCGTTCAACCTGATCGGCCCGCTCGAGGGGGCGCGCGTGCTCGACCTCTACGCCGGGTCGGGCGCGATGGGGCTCGAGGCGCTCTCGCGCGGTGCGGCGCGAGTCACGTTCGTCGAGACCGACCGCCAGGCACTCACCGCGATCGAGCGCAACCTCGCGAAGCTCGCGCTCGCCGGCGCCGAGGTCGCCCGCGTCCCGGCCGAGCGGCGTGTCGCCGCCGATGCGGCGGCGGGCAGGCGGTACGATCTCGTGCTGATCGATCCGCCCTACCAGATGCTCGAGACCGCGCTCACCACGCTCGCTCCCTCGCTCGGCTCGATCCTCGAGCCGTCGGGGATCGTCGTCGTCGAGTCCGCGGCGAGGGAGCAGCCGGAGCTCCCGCTTCCCGTCCGCACGAGCCGCCGCTACGGCTCGACGAGGCTGACGGTCTTCGAGGCGCCTGCCCGGTGAGCGAGTCCGCCCCCGTCACCTGCATCTGCCCGGGCAGCTACGACCCGGTCACGAACGGCCATCTCGACATCATCCGGCGGGCAGCGGCGATCTTCGAGCGGGTCGTCGTCGGCGTCGTCCGCGAGCCGCAGCACAAGGCGCCCATGTTCAGCGTCGAGGAGCGGGTCGAGTTCCTGCGCAGCGCCGTCGCCGACCAGCCGAACGTCCAGGTGGAGGTGTTCTCCGACCTCGTCGTCGACTTCGCGCGTCGTTTCGGCGCGAGGACGATGGTGAAGGGCTTGCGGGCGATCTCCGACTTCGAGTGGGAGTTCCAGATGCATCACCTGAACCGCAAGCTCGCGCCCGACGTCGAGACGATGTACCTGATGGCGAGCCCGCAGCACAGCTTCCTCTCCTCGAGCGGCGTGAAGGAGATCGCGTCCTTCGGTGGAAACGTTGACGACCTGGTCCCGGCGCCGGTCGCGCGCCGGTTCAAGGAGATGTTCCCGCGACCTCTGCCCGGCGCCCCCGTCAGTCCCCAAGAGTAGACTGGAATTCCGTGGACGTTCTCGTGCTCATCGACAAGCTCGACGACCTCGTGCACAACGCGAAGGCCGTCCCGCTCACCGACCAGGTCCGGATCGACCGCGAGGAGATCTACGACATCCTCGACCAGATGCGGGCGACGATCCCCGAGGAGATCAAGCAGGCGCGCTGGATCGTCAAGGAGCGGCAGGAGATGCTCGCCGAGGCGAAGCGCGAGGGAGATCGGATCCTCGGCGAGGCGCGGGAGCAGGCGATGCGCGAGGCGGCGCAGACCGAGATCGTCAAGCTCGCCGAGCGGCAAGCGCAGGAGATCGTCGAGGACGCGAAGCGCCAGGCGCGGGAGACGAGGCTCGAGATGGAGGACTGGGCCGACCAGATCCTCTCCACGCTCGAGAACAACCTCGACAAGTTCCTCGGAGCGGTCCGGCGCGGCCGCGAGCGCCTGCACGAGCGCTCGCAGGAGTCCGTCTTCGTCGGCAGCGGCGACGAGACGCTCCAGCCGTAGCGTCTCCGCGCCGGTCGGGCCGCGGCCGATCGGCTACCCTCGGCTCGTGACCACGTTCAGCCTCCGCACGGTCAGGCTGCGGCCGGGCGAGGAGTACCGGGCGACGCTGCCCGTCGCCCTCGAGCCGCTCGAGCTCGGCGGCGAGCGCTACGTCCCGGTGCCCGCCGAGCCGGTCGCCGAGCTGACGATCGACCGGGCCGTCTCCGGCACCGTCTTTCGCCTCGCCTTCGAGACGAGGCTCGAGGGCCCCTGCGTGCGGTGTCTCACGGACGCCTCCATCCCCGTCTCGATCGACGCGACCGAGTACCAGGCGGAGAAGCCCGACTCGGACGAGCTACGGACTCCCTACCTCGCCGACGACCGGCTCGATCTGTCCGCGTGGGCGCGGGACGCCGTCGCGCTCTCCCTGCCCGAGCAGATCCTCTGCCGGGAGGACTGCGCGGGTCTCTGCGCGGGCTGTGGCGCGAACCTGAACGACGAGGTATGCCGCTGCGAGCCTGCCGAGCCGGAGGGGCCGTTCCGGAAGCTGGCCGAGCTGCGAGACCGGCTGGGCGAGTGAGGCCTGCGCCTGCCGCCTTCGGCCCCGGCAGTGGCGGCAGCTATACTGCCGCGGGCTCATGGCTGTCCCGAAGAGAAAGGTCTCCAAGGCGCGCCGCGACAAGCGGCGGGCGCAGCACAAGCTGCAGCCCGTCGGACTCGTCGCGTGTCCGCAGTGCCACCAGCCGAAGCGGCCGCACCACGTGTGCCCGACGTGCGGGTCGTACCGCGGCCGCGAGGTCGAGCCGCTCGAGGCTCCCGCTCCGTAGATGGCCGTCCGAGTCGCCGTCGATGCGATGGGCGGTGACCGGGCGCCGGAGGAGATCGTCGCCGGGGCGCGTGCCGCCCGTACCGACGGGATCGTTCCGGTGCTGTACGGGCCGCGAGAGGTGATCCAGCCGCTCGCGCCGGACCTCGAGATCGTCGACACGCTCCAGGTGGTCGGCATGCACGAGAAGCCGGCCGACGCCGCGCGCGAGAAGCGTGAGAGCTCGCTCTTCGCCGCCTGCCGGGCGGTCGGTCACGGCGAGGCCGACGTCGTCGTCTCGGCGGGGAACACGGGCGCGATGCTCGCCGCGGGCCTGCTCGAGATCGGCCGGCTCCCCGACGTCAGCCGGCCGGCGATCGCCGCGCCGCTGCCGGCGCGGCAAGGGCCGTCCGTCCTGATCGACGCGGGCGCGAACGCGGACGCCCGGGCCGAGCACCTGCTCCAGTTCGCGCACATGGGCACGATCTTCGCCGAGGAGATCATCGGCATCCGCGACCCGAAGGTCGGGCTCCTCTCGATCGGCGAGGAGCCGGAGAAGGGGAACCGGCTGACGCGGGAGGCTCACGCGCTGCTCGCGGCCGACGGGATCCGTTTCGTGGGGAACGTCGAGGGTCGCCTGCTCCTCCACGGCGCCGCCGACGTCGTCGTCTGCGACGGCTTCACGGGCAACATGGCGCTGAAGGTGCTCGAGGGCACGATCAAGACGGTGCTGGACGAGCTGCGCGAGGAGATCCAGAAGTCGAGGCGCGGCCGGGTCGGCGGTCTCATGATCCGCCCTGCGGCGCGGGGTCTCCGCCGGCGGCTCGATCCGGACACGTACGGCGGCGGCTACCTGCTCGGGCTCAAGGGCCTCGCCGTGGTCGCC
>JBBILK010000189.1:0-6077 GCA_037444965.1 Actinomycetota bacterium
ACGAAAGGAAGACGCCACGTGGTGGAGCACACGCTCGTCCTGATCAAGCCCGACGCGGTACAGCGACGGCTGGCTGGGAGGATCCTCGACCGGTTCGAGCAGCGCGGCCTGACGATCCGCGCGGCGAAGCTCGTTCGCGTCGGCCGCGATCTCGCCGAGCGGCACTATGCGGAACACCGGGAGAAGCCGTTCTTCGGCGAGCTCGTCGAGTTCATCACCTCCTCGCCGACCCTCGCTCTGGTGCTCGAGGGAGAGGGTGCGATCGCCGTCGTTCGCACCACGATGGGGGCGACGAATCCCGCCGATGCCGCACCCGGGACGATCCGCGGCGACTTCGCCCTCTCGATGCCGGACAACCTCGTCCACGGGTCCGACTCCCCGGAGTCGGCCGAGCGGGAGATCGCGCTCTGGTTCGCGGCGGATGAGCTCGCCTGACGGGCTGACCGAGCACGCCCGCCGCAACCGCGCGAGCTGGGACGCCGACGCGCCGAGCTGGGTCGAGGCAGGTGAGCGGAACTGGCTGAGCGACGAGCCGCACTGGGGCATCTGGGAGATCTCCGAGCGCGAGCTGCAGGTGCTACCGGAGGTCGCCGGTAAGGACGTGATCGAGCTCGGCTGCGGCACCGCGTACTGGTCGGCCTGGCTCGCGCGCCGCGGCGCCCGGGTCGTGGGGCTCGACAACTCCGCGTGCCAGCTCGAGACTGCTCGCCGTCTGCAGCGGGAGCACGGGCTCGACTTCCCGCTGGTCCATGCGTCCGCCGAGGCGGTGCCGCTTCCCGGCGGGAGCTTCGACGTCGCCCTCTCCGAATACGGCGCCTCGCTCTGGTGCGATCCCGACCTCTGGCTTGCCGAGGCGGCACGTCTCCTGCGACCGGGCGGGGAGCTCGTCTTCCTGACCAACTCCGTGCTGGTCGTGCTCTGCTCTCCGGACGAGGGTCCTGCCGCGGACCGGCTCGTGCGCGACCAGTTCGGGCTGCGCCGCGTCGAGTGGCCTGACGACGACTCGGTCGAGTTCCACCTTCCGCACGGCGAGGTGATCCGGACGCTCGCGAGGCACGGTTTCGCCGTGCTCGACCTCGTCGAGCTGCAGGCCCCCGAGGGCGGTGACCCGGGCCGGTTCGACTGGCTCACGCTGGAGTGGGCCCGCCGGTGGCCGTCGGAGGAGATCTGGGTCGCCCGCAAGACGGCGTGACGCGGCTCCTGCTCGCCTCGACCTCGCCCCAGCGCCGGGCGATCCTCGAGCAGCTCGGGATCCCGTTCGACGCGGTCTCGCCCGGCTACGAGGAGCACGACCCCCCGGGCCTTGCTCCCGTCGAGGCCGTCCGGTTGCACGCGCTCGGAAAGGCGCGCTCGGTCCTTCCACATGCGGCCGGCCGGCTCGTGCTCGGCGTGGACACGGCAGTCGTGCTCGGCGGTCGCATGTTCGGCAAGGCCGCGACCCCGGAGGCGGCGCGGTCGATGCTCGCGACCCTGGCCGGCCGGAGGCACGAGGTCGTGTCCGGCCTGGCGCTGGTCGCCGCGGGGCTCGAGGTGGTCGAGCACGACGTGACGGCGGTCGTGTTCCGGTCGCTCACCGAGTCCGAGCTCGAGGCGTACGTCGCGACCGGGGAATGGAGGGAGCGGGCCGGCGCGTACGCGATCCAGGGTCGCGGCGCGGCGCTCGTCGAGCGAATCGAGGGTGACTACCTGAACGTGGTCGGCCTTCCGGCCGCTCTGCTCGTACGGGTTCTCGCCGAACGCTTCCCGGGCCGGTACGGGTTCGGGGCATGAGTCGCGCTTCCCGGCGCGAATCCGGTCTACACTTCGCGAAGACCTGATGGCTGTCTTCCGCTACCTCGGCGGCCTGAGCGGCCGCGACATGGCAGTCGATCTGGGTACTGCGAACACGCTCGTGTACGTCCGGGGCCGCGGGATCGTGCTCTCCGAGCCGTCGGTCGTCGCCATCGACCAGCGGACCGGTGACATCCACGCCGTCGGCGTCGAGGCGAAGCGGATGCTCGGACGGACGCCCGGCACGATCTCGGCGATCCGCCCGCTCAAGGACGGCGTGATCGCCGACTTCGACGTCACCGAGCAGATGCTCCGTCACTTCATCCACAAGGCGAACGGGAACCGGTTCGCGCACCCGCGCGTCATCGTCTGCGTGCCGAGCGGCGTCACCGGGGTCGAGAAACGCGCCGTCGAGGAGGCGACGCTCTCGGCCGGTGCCCGCCAGGCCTACCTGATCGAGGAGCCGATGGCCGCCGCGATCGGCGCCGGGCTACCGGTCTCCGACCCGACGGGTTCGATGATCGTGGACATCGGCGGCGGTACCACCGAGGTCGCGGTCATCTCGCTCGGTGGGATCGTCGTCTCGCAGTCGATCCGCGTCGGCGGCGACGAGATGGACGAGGCGATCATGAACCACCTCCGCAAGGAGTACAAGCTGCTGATCGGCCAGCAGACGGCCGAGGAGGTGAAGCTCGAGATCGGCTCCGCCTGGCCCTTGCCGGAGGAGCTCCAGGCGGAGGTTCGCGGCCGCGACATGCTGACGGGTCTGCCGAAGACGGTCGTTCTCGGCTCCGAGGACGTTCGCCGGGCGCTCGACGAGCCGGTCTCGCAGATCATCGACGCGATTCGCGGGACCCTGGACAAGACGCCTCCGGAGCTCTCCGCCGACATCATGGACCGGGGGATCGTGCTCGCGGGCGGAGGGGCGCTCCTGACCGGTCTCGACCAGCGGCTCCGCAGCGAGACGCACATGCCCGTGCACGTCGCGGAGTCGCCGCTGACCTGTGTCGCGGTCGGCTCCGGGCGCAGCCTCGAGGAGTTCGAAGCGATCCATCGGTCGGCGAAGGCGCGCCAGCGGAACGGCCGCCGGCGGTAGCGCTCAGGGCCCAACCGGGACGGTCGGGCCGCACTCGTACGTAGAATTCGACCTCCGTGCCCCGGCAACGAACAGCACGGCTCGCGCGGCTGGGCGCGTTTCCCCGGTCGCCCGGCTCCCCCGGACGAGAGAAGGGCGCAGTGGCGCGGCGGTTCGTCGTCGCCGTCCTGGTCGTCGTCTCGCTGGTCCTGATCACGGTCTACCTGCGCGAGTCGGACGAGGGCGGCCTGCACGCCGCCCAGCGGATCGGTCTCGCCGTGCTCGCGCCGTTCCAGGCGGCCGGTGAGCGGGTCGCCCGCCCGTTCCAGGACGCCTACGCGTACGTCTCCGACCTCGTCGACGCGAAGTCCGAGAAGGACGCGCTCGAGCGGCAGGTGCGGGCTCTGAGCCAGGACGTGATCCGCTACCAGACGGCGGCACGGGAGAACGAGCGGCTCCGCGAGCTGCTCCAGTTCGTCGAGGGACCCCGCTTCCCCGACGACTTCCGGGGCCTCGTGACGCGCGTGATCGCGCAGCCGGCCGGCCCGTACAACCAGGAGATCCTCGTCGCGGCCGGCTCGAACGACGGCGTCACGATCGACGCACCGGTCGTCACCGAGGACGGGCTCGTCGGCGTCGTGACCGGCGTGGCACCGGATGCCGCGAAGGTCACGCTCCTCACCGACCAGTCGATCGCCGTCTCCGCGCTCGACCTCTCGAGCGGCGCCAGAGGCATCGTCAAACCCTCTCCGAGCGCCGGCTCGGGTCTCGTGCTCGACCGGGTCGGGAAAGAGCAGGTGATCGAGGAGGGCGACATGATCATCACCGCTGGCTGGCGCACGGGAGAGCTGGCCTCGCTCTACCCGTGGGGGATCGCGATCGGCACCGTCACGAGCGTCGGCCAGCAGGACATCGATCTCTACAAACGCGTCCAGATCGACCCGTTCGTCGACTTCGACTCGCTGTCCGAGGTCATCGTGCTCGTCAAGCGATGATCCTCGACGGCGTCAAGGCTGCGATCCTCGTGCTGCTCGCGGCCGTCGTGCAGGTGTCCTTCGTGAACGCCTTCGAGCTCGCGGAAGGGCACGCCGACATCCTCCTGCTCGTGATCGTGGGCATCGCGCTTCTCCGCGGCCCCGTCTTCGGAGCCTGCGCCGGCTTCTTCGCCGGGCTCGTCGTGGACACCGCGACCTTCGGCACGATCGGGCTCACCTCGCTCCTGCTCACGCTCGGGGGCTACGCGGCCGGGCGGTTCGGAGAGGCCACGAGCGACCATCAGAACCAGCGGGCCCGCATCCTCGTCGCGGTGACGCTCGTCACGGTCGGCGTCGAGGTCGGCTCGCTCGTCGTCCACACGCTGCTCGGGGAGGCCGCAGCGGCCGGGACGATCGTGTGGAGCGTCCTCCTGCCCGCGCTCGGGCTGAACCTCGTGCTCGCGATTCCTTGCTACTGGCTCTGCCGCCAGATCTTCCCGCCGCCGCCGAGGCGGGCGCGGGAGCTCCCCGAGGTCCCGGTTGTCTAGCGCCCCGTTTCCTCCCGGCCGCTTCCTGCCGTCCGATCCCCGTGTCGAGGAGCCGTACCGGTTCACGCCCCAGCTCGCTCTCCGGATCGCGATCCTCGGCGTCGTCGCGGTCGCGCTCTTCGCGGTCGTGTTCTTCCGGCTCTGGGCGCTTCAGGTGATCTCCGGGGACGAGTACCTCGAAGACGCTCGCGGTAACCAGATCAGGACGTTCCGCATCCAGCCGCCGCGCGGCCCGATCCTCGACCGCAACGGAGACGTGCTCGTGACCAACCTCCCCGGAACGGTCGTCCATCTCTGGCCCGCGGACGTTCCCAGGGACGAGCTCGCTGGGGTCGTGAAACGGCTCGCCGCCCTGCTCGACGTGCCGGCGAGGACGATCCGGGAGGGGATCAAGGCGCGCGTGAACGACCCGCTCACCCCCGTGACCGTGAAGACGGGCGTGCCCGAGGCGAAGATCGACTACCTCTACGAGCACCAGGCGGAGTTTCCCGGCGTCCGCCTGGCGGTGACGCAGCTGCGGCGCTACGAACGCGGTGATCTCGCCGCGCAGCTCCTCGGCTACGTGGGCGAGATCACGAAGCTCGAGCTCGAGCGAAAGGGGCCCGGGTACGCCGGCGGTGACCGGATCGGGAAGACCGGGATCGAGGCCTCGTACGACGACTACCTCCGCGGCCGGCCGGGCACGGGCGAGGCGAGGGTGAACGCGGTCGGCAAGCTCCAGTCGAGCCCGGTGCCGAGCCAGCTCCCGCAGGCCGGCTACGCGGTCAGGCTGACGATCGACGCCGATCTGCAACGGGCGGCCGAGAACGCGCTCCTCTACGGGATCGAGCTCGCCCGCCAGAACGGCAACTGGGCGGCGAACGGCGGGGCGCTCGTCGCGATGAACCCGCGCACCGGCGAGATCCTCGCGCTCGCCTCGAACCCGACCTACGACCCCGACATCTTCTCGGGCCGCGTCGACCCGAAGGAGTACGAGAGCCTGGCTGCTCCCGCGCTCAACTCGCCGACGCTCGACCGCGCCGTCGACGGCCTCTACCCGCCGGGCTCGGTGTTCAAGCCGGTGACCGCGCTCGCGGCGATGCAGCACGGCATCCTCGACCCTTACCGGCTGATCTCGTGCGTCCCCGAGATGGAGATCTCGGGCCAGAAGTTCACGAACTGGGATCCGTACCGCAACGAGGCGATGCAGCTCCGGACGGCGCTCTCGAACTCGTGCGACACGTACTTCTACACACTCGGGCTGTGGTTCTTCGACGAGAAGGGAAGCCCGCTCCAGGACTGGGCGCGGCGGATGGGCTTCGGAAAGCAGACGGGGGTCGACATCGGTCCCGAGAACGCCGGGCTCCTGCCGACTCCCGAGTGGCGGAAGCGGTACTTCAAGACGGCCGTCGACAAGCTCTGGTCGACCGGGCACTCGGTCCAGCTCGCGATCGGCCAGGGCGACCTGCTCGTGACGCCGCTCCAGATGACGCGCTTCTACGCGCTGCTCGCGAACGGCGGCAGGCTCGTCCAGCCGTACCTCGTCAAGAGCATCGAGCAACCGGCCGGCGAGAACGAGCGGCCCGTCGTGCTGCGGACGTTCGCGAAGGCCGACAGCTCGGTCTTCTTGATCACGCCCTTGCGCGAGACCATCACCACGAAGCGCCCCTCGGAGAACTCGCGGATCGTCATCAGGCCGGCGTCGGAGCGGAGGATGTTCACCTCCGCCTT
>JBBILK010000190.1:0-6077 GCA_037444965.1 Actinomycetota bacterium
CCGGCGCCACGCTCGCCGTCGACGGCGGCTGGCTCGCGCGCTGAACAGCGTCACCCGCCGCCCGCGGCCGCGATCCCGCTGACGCCGAGGATGACGAGGGCGACGCCCAGCTGCTGGCGGCGGAGCAGCCGCTCGCCGGAGAGCAGCCCGCAGACGACCGCGACGGTCGCGAACTGCGCGGCGAGCACGCTCGCGACGGCGACCGGGCCGCGATCGGCGGCGGCCACGAACAGGAGGTAGGCGGCCGAGTCGCCGAGCCCCCAGGCCGCGACACGCCACGGGTCGCCGGTCCAGCGCTTCCAGTCCCCGGTGCGCAGCGCGAGCGGCAGGATCGCGGCGAGAGCGCTCGCCCTGACGAGGAAGAAGCCCCAGTAGACGCCGAGGTCGTCCGCCACCGGCGCGCTGAGGACGAGGATCCCGCCCCAGATCACGGCCGCCCCGGCCGCGGGCAGGACCGCGGCCTTCCCGCCGCCTTTCCCCATCGCCGCCAGCGCGACCCCGAGGACGGCGACCGGGAGGAACGCGGCGACGAGCCCGCTCAGGCGCTCGCCGCCGGCGACGGCGAAGAGCGCCGCGACGCCTCCCTCACAGGCGATGATCGGCGCCACGATCGAGACCGACCCGTCCCGGAACGCGCTGAAGCCGGCGAAGTAGCCGGCCGCCGAGGCGACGCCGAGCCCGATCGCGAGCAGCACCCCCTGCACCGTCCAGTCCGGGGTGTCGACGAAGAACGCGGCCGGGGCGAGCGCGACCAGGCCGATCAGGATCGACCCGAAGACGGTCGCGAACGGGCCGACGCTCCTCGTCGCCTGGGCGAGCCAGACGTCGGGCGCTCCCCAGCAGACCGCGGAGGAGAGCGCGAGCAGGACGGTCAGCGTCACGGCTCGCGGGCAGCCGCTGCGGCTGCGAGCCGGTCCTTCCCAGCGGTCGCCGAGCGGGCGGAGAGGAGGACGACGCTGCCGACGATCAGCGCTCCCCCTGCGAGCTGGAGCGCAGTCAGCGACTCGTCGAGCACGACGTAGGCGAGCAGGACGCTGACGAGCGGC
Source organism: Actinomycetota bacterium (assembly GCA_037444965.1). Lineage (GTDB taxonomy): Bacteria > Actinomycetota > Thermoleophilia > Gaiellales > Gaiellaceae > JBBILK01. The sequence goes on from JBBILK010000190.1 coordinate 1,047, forward strand.
TCCGCGTTCCCGAGCAGCGCGGCGGTGCCGGCGCCGACGAGCCTGACCCCCGTGTAGAAGAGCGTGATCGGGACGACGACGCTGACGAGGACGGTGCCGGCGGCCCACAGCCACGCCTGGCCGCCCACGCCGAGCTCCGGCCGCTTCGCGATCGCCGCGAGGAGCAGCCCGATCGCGGGGCCGGTGAACATGAGCGCGCTCATCCAGAGCGGCGTCAGCCCCTTCGCCACCATCAGGTAGCGGCTCGCGAGGATCACCGCGGCGATGCACGCGCCGCCGCCGATGCCGAGCAGGATGCCGGCGGCCGAGAGGGACTCGGGGGCTCCGACGATCAGCGCGATCCCGGCGAAGCCGAGCGCGACCACGACCAGCCGTCTCGGCCCGAGCTCCTCCCCGTAGAGCAGCCCGGCGCCGACCGTGACGATCAGCGGGTAGACGTAGAAGAGGAGCACGACGAGCGCGACGGGCGCGCGCGCGAACCCTTCGAACAGCGCGTAGGCGCCGCCGAACTGCCCCGCCCCGGTGGCGAGCCCGGCGAGCGCGACGCCGAGGCGCGGGAAGGGGCCTCCCCAGGCGAGCGCGACCAGGCAGAGCAGCGGCCCCGCTGCCACGAAGCGCAGGAAGAGCAGCGCGTACGGCGAGCCTCCCTCGTCGTAGAAGAGGTTCGAGAAGATCCCGAGCGTCCCGAAGCAGGCGGCGCCCAGGAGAGCGAAGACGTGGCCGCGCGAGAGGTGGATCGGCTGAGCTTACGGTGCCGGCCTGTCGGGCGGGTGCACGATCGTCCAGACTGCGTGAAGGGATGGCGGAGATACCCCACACGAGTCCCGGGCCGGCCCGAACCGACGTCTTCCGCCTGATCGGTTTCGGCGTCGGCGTCCGGCTGCTCGGAACGGCGCTGGGGGTGCTGCTCGGCCTCGCCACGATCGCGCTCGCGGTGCGGTTGCTCGGTACCTCGACCTACGGGGTGCTGGCCTTCGCGACCTCGGTGGCGGCGCTCGTCGCCGGCCTCTGCCGTCTCGGGCTCGAGGTCGGGATCACCCGCAGCGTCACGATGCTCGCGGTCACCCACGACCCGGGCGGCCTGGCGCGGCTGGCGCGAGGGGCCGTGAAGCTCGTCTTCCTGACGGGGATCGCCGGCTTCGCCGCCGTCGTCGTCGCGATGCTCGCGGCCTCCCTCGGAGCGGACACCTCGACGGAGCTCGCCCTCGGCGTCGCCTTCGGAGTCGCCCTGCTCGCCGCGAACACGACCGCCGTCGCGGCCTCGTTCGCACGCGGGCTCGGGCGGATGGCGCTGATGGAGGGGTTGAACCTCACGCAGACGGCCGGGCGATTCGTCGTGATCGCGGTGCTCGCCGGCCTCGGCCTCGCGAGCCTGGACGCGGTGGCGCTCGGGTACGGCCTCGTCGCGCTCGGCGCGATCGGAGTCTCGCTCTCGCTGCTGGGACGGCTCGTCGGCGCCCGCCGGCTGACCGCCCCCGCCCGCCGGGAAGCACGAGCCGTCCTCGCGGCCTCCGCGCCGTTCGCCGCCACCGGGCTCGCGCTGGTCGTGATCTCTCGCTTCGACGTCCTCGTGCTCGGCCTGACGGGCTCGGGCGCCGAGGTGGGGAGCTACGAGCCGGCGCTGAAGATCGTCTAGCAGGTGATGCTGCTCGTGCCGCTCCTGTTCGTGGCCCCCTTCCTCCCCGCCGCCACCCGGCTCGTCGCCGAGCCGGACCGCGGAGGCTTCCGCGAGCTCCTGGTCGACGTCTCGAAGCTCGTCTACGTGCTCGCCGCTCCGGGCCTCGTCATCCTGCTCGCGTTCCCCGAGGCGGTCCTGCACGGGCTCTACGGTCGAGACTTCCCCGCCGACGCGACGATCGTCTGGATCCTGCTCGGCGGCTTCCTCGTCAACCTCGTGCTCGGCCTGAACGCCTCCGCGCTCGCCGCCGTCGGAACGAGACCGGCGCTCGTCCGCGTCGGCGTGGCCGGGACCGCCTCGATGGTCGTCCTGGCGGTCACGCTCGTGCCGCCGTTCGGCCCCACCGGCGCCGCCCTGGCGACCGCCACGACCTACGCCGTCCTGAACGCCGTCACCGGCCTCGAGCTCCTCCGCGCGACGCGGGTACACCCGTTCGGCCGTGCGTTCGTCGTGGTGCTCTCGACCTCGGTCGTGCCCGCCCTTGCCGCGCTCGCCGTCCGCCGCTGGGCGGCACCCGCCGAGCTCTGGACGGCGGTCGCCTGGTCGCTCGGGCTCTGGGCGGCGTGGCTCGGGTGCCTCGTCGGGCTCCGCGCGATCAGCCCGCACGAGCTGAGGCGGCTCGTGCCCGCTCCGAGAGGAGGCTGAGACGGCGGCAAGTGACGTCCTACCGCTCGTGAGCGCGGTGATCCCCACCCGGAACCGGCCGGCGGAGGTCGAGGCGGCCGTGCGAAGCGCGCTCGCCCAGACGTACGAGCGCCTCGAGGTGGTGGTCGTCGACGACGCCTCGTCGCCTGCCCTCGAGCTCGCACCGGATCTCGCAAGTAACCCGCGCGTCCGGACGATCCGCCTGGACGCCGCCGCCGGCCCCGGCGAGGCGCGAAACGTCGGCGCGGCGGCGGCCAGGGGCGAGCTGCTCGCCTTCCTCGACGACGACGACGAGTGGCACGCCGGGAAGATCGCCCGCCAGGTAGCGGCACTCGGTCGCTGCGGGCCCGGCGTCGCCGCCTGCGAGACCGGCTTCGACCTCGTCCAGGACGGCCGCGTGGTGATGCGCTTCCTGCCCGATCCCGGGCGCGACCTGCGCCGGGTGCTCGTGGAACGGCCGTGCCTGCAGCCCTCGACCGTGCTCCTGCGCCGCTCGGCGTTCGAGGCGCTCGGCGGCTTCGATCCCTCGCTCGGGCGCGCCGAGGACTGGGACCTGTGGGTCCGGCTCGCGGACTCGTTCGAGGCGATCGTACTGCCCGAGGTGCTCGTCGAGCGCCGGGCCGCCGGCGTGCTGCCGGGCGATGCGCTGCCCTGGTACCAGGAGATCGTCCGCCGGCTCGAGCCCCGGATCGCGCGACTCCCGGCGAAGGAACGGAGGCGCGTCCGCGCGGCCCATGCGCTGGTCGAAGCCGCCCTGCTCGCACAGGCCGGCCGCCGGCGGGCTGCCCGGAGCCGGATCGCCCTCGCGTGGCGCCTGCGGCCGTTCTCCTGGCGGCCGCCGGCCTACCTGCTTCGAACGATCGCGGGCGAGCGAGCGTGGGAGGCGCTCAAGCGACCGGGGCGGGCTAGCGCGTCCCTGCTCGCCCGGGCTGCCGGCCGGGATCCGGTCGTCCAGCGCTGGTAGCGGGAAGCTCGTCGCAGAAGGCGGGGATCGGCCGTCCCGGAAGGGTCGCCGGCCGGTCGACGCCGAGAAGCGCGAGCGCGGTGGGCGCGACGTCGAGCAGCCCGGCCACCGGTCCATCCAGGCGGCGCGACGACGAGCGGGCGATTCCGGGGCCCATCCCGACGATGAACCCCGTCTGGCGGTGCTGGCCGGTGCGAGGATCCCGGAAGGGGAGCTCGACCGCCCCGAGCTCCTCCGACCGGAGCCCGCGGATCCGCTCGCCCGTGTTCGCCCAGACGACGAGCAGGTCGGGGAGCGGACCGTCGACGGGCCGGCCGAGCAGCCGGTCGAAGCGGACCGCGGCGCTGACCGCCGGCCGGCCGGAGCCGCCGAGCCGCAGACCGAGGAAGGCCCGGCCGAGCTCGTCCAGCAGCCGGTCGTAGTCGGCTCCCGGCCGCACGATCCCATGCGGCTCCCGGCCGGCGAGGTTCACGCGCACGGACGAGGTGAAGTCGCTCGGAACCGCGAACGCCCGGGTGGCAGACCAGTCCACGTCGGCGAACGCCAGCCCCGCGAGCAGCCGGTCTCGCGGAAGCCTCATCCTGGCCGCGATCCTGACCCGGGTCGGAACGAGGCGGCGCGCGACCGACCAGGCCGTGCCGAGGGCGCGGCCCCGGCGACCGGGTCCCGCTCCCGACGGCAAACGCCGCAGCCAACCGCCCGCGGCGAGGACGGTTCCCGCCGGATCGTCGACCCAGTTCGGGCCCATGCCGTGCGGCGTGACGAGGAACGTGCGGCAGTCCCGCGGCAGGGTCTCCACGATCCGTCCGAGCGAAGAGTCGACCGCGCGGTACACCGCCCGCAGGCTGTCCCGCAGATCCTCGCTCGCGGACGGATCGTGCAGGGGATGGCTCCTGTCTTCCAGGTGCCAGAGGAGGTGGCCCGCCTGGTGCGCCTCGCCGAAGGAGCCGAAGAAGAACCGCCAGTCGGTGCGCTCGAGGAGCGCCCGCAGCGTCAGCTCCTGGGCGCGAACCGAGCGCAGCAGCCTGTCTCGGTAGCGGCGGCACTCCGCGGGCGTCCGCGGCGCCTGCTCGACGTAGCTCAGCTCGGGCCTCCCGCCGGCCGCCCGCCGGAGCCACCCCTGCATCTCCGGCGGGTCGATCGCGACCTTGCCGAACTTCCCCCACTGCGGGTCGGCCGACCCCCAGCCGAGCACCTGGGTGCCGCGGAAGGAGTCGAGGAGAGCCGCGCCGTACACGCTCGCGATCGTCGACGGGACGCCGGCGTCGCTCAGGTAGCGCCAGAACGGCGGCCGCCGCCCCGCTCCGGCGGGCACGTCGACGAGCCGGTACGTCCCGGGCTCGAGCTGGCGATCGCAGAGCACCTGGTGATCGCCCACGTCGGTCCCCGTTGTCATGCTCATCCAGGCCGTGTTGTGCGCCTGCGACGGCACCGGCTCGAGGAGGACGCAGCGGCCGTCCGTGACGAACCGCTCGACGGTCGGCAGCCAGCCCCCGTCGACGCCTTCCCGAACGAGCTCGAGCTCCGCGGCGTCGAAGCCGAGGAAGGCGACCGGCGGGTGACTCACTGGAGCGCGACCCCGTCCGCCGCGGCCGCGCCGGCGACGTCCTCCACGGTCACCTCCCGGCCGAGCTCGGCTGAGCGCAGGGCGGCCTCGACGACCGCCACCGTGGCGAGGTTCTCGGCGGCGGAGAGCCCGGACGCTCGCTCGCCGCCAACCGCCGCGAGGAGCGCGTCGAGAATC
>JBBILK010000191.1:0-321 GCA_037444965.1 Actinomycetota bacterium
AGTGCCTCCGCGGCTTCGAGAACCGCTGCCGGGGCGTGCCTCTCGGCGGCCTCGGGATCAGCCGCGACGGCGGGATGGCGGCGTACGTCGCGGTGCCGGCCGGGTCGCTCGTCCCGATCGGCGACCTCGACGTCGTGGAGGCCGCGCCGCTGACGGATGCGGCGCTGACCCCGTACCACGCGATCCGGCTCAGCCGGGAAGCGCTTCGGCCGGGTGCGGCGTGCGTCGTCGTCGGGATCGGCGGGCTCGGCCACATGGCGCTCCAGATCCTCGCCGCGACCTCTCCGGCGCGGGTGATCGCGGTCGACGAGCGGCCGTGGG
>JBBILK010000191.1:336-6054 GCA_037444965.1 Actinomycetota bacterium
CGGCGCCGACGAGACGGTCGCCGCAGGGCCGGATGCGGCGGCCGAGATCCGGGAGCTGGTCGGGCCCGCTCCCGGCGGAGCCGACGTCGTGCTCGACTTCGTCGGCGTCGACGAGACGCTCGCGCTGGCGGCGTCCGTGGTCGCGCGCGGCGGGCGCGTCACGATGGTCGGCCTCGGCGGCGGCACGCTGCCGGTGAGGTCGGCCGTGGGGCCGTCGCCGCTGGCGCTCGAGGTGCCGGTCGTGATCCCGTTCTGGGGCACGAGGAGCGAGCTCGTCGAGGTGATCGCGCTCGCGCGGGCGGGGAAGATCCGCGCCGACGTCGAGACGTTCCCGCTCGAGGAGGCCCCGCTCGCCTACGAGCGGCTGCGCCGCGGCGAGCTGCGCGGCCGCGCGGTCGTCGTGCCGGGCACGTAGCTCCGGCCGGCCGATCCTGCCGACCGGGTGGAGCGCGGCGAGCTGGTCGAGCATCGCGGCGGCGGGGCTCTCCAGCACGAGCGGCGTCTCGACGAAGCCCGGGCCGACGGCATTGACGCGGACGCCCTGGCTCGCCCGGACAGGCGCCGACCCGGCTGCCGGCGAAACCGGCGATACTCGACCAACGACCACGGACAGGGTCACGGCACTCCACACGAGGAGGTCTCCATGCGCACGGCACTGTGCGACCTGGTCGGCATCGACGTTCCGGTGATCCAGGCAGGGATGAGTATCTTCACCTCGCCGGAACTCGCTGCCTCGGTATCCGATGCGGGTGGACTCGGCAGTCTCGGCGCCTGGCGGCGGCCTGCCGACCAGCTGCGCCGCGAGCTCGCCGAGCTTCGCGAGACGACCCGCCGGCCGTTCGCGGTGAACCACGTCGTTCCCGATCTCGACCCCGCGGGGTTCGAGATCACGCTCGAGCTCGCGCCGGCGGTCGTCTCCTTCGCGCTCGACGATGCGGGAGAGCTGATGAAGCGAGTCCACGGCGCGGGCAGCCTGGTCATGCAGCAGGTGAGCACGGTGCAACAGGCCGTGGTCGCGGTCGAGCACGGGGCCGACATCGTCGTTGCCCAGGGGGGCGAGGCCGGGGGCTACGGCGGCAGCGTCGCCACGCTCGCCCTCGTTCCCCAGGTCGTCGACGCCGTACGGCCCGTCCCGGTCGTCGCCGCCGGCGGCATCGCCGACGGTCGCGGTCTCGCGGCCGCGCTCATGCTGGGCGCAGCCGGCGTCAATCTCGGCACTCGCTTTCTCGCCTCGCAGGAAGCACCGATCGGGCCGACCTGGAAGCAGGCGATCCTCACCTCGCCCTCCGAGGCATGGGTGCAGGTCGACTTCGTCAACGACCTCAGCCCGAATCCCGGCGCTACGGGTTATGGCACCCGGCTTCGGACGCTGCGCACGGAGTACACGGAGAAGTGGGAGCAGCGCCGCGACGAGCTCCGCGCCGATCCGGCCGCAGCGCTTGCGGAGTTCGAGGCCGCGGAGGCCGAAGGCCGGCTCGAGGAGCTCTTCTCCGTCGGCGGACAGTGCGCCGGGCTCGTGACCGAGATCCTCCCCGCGGCCGAGATCGTCCGCCGCATCGCCGCCGAGGCCGAGGAGAGCGTGAGGAGCATGGCGAGACTGGCGTCCTCCTGATAAGAGACATGTCAAAAAAGATGAATCGGAGAATACGCTACGATGCTCCGGTGGCCACGTTCCAGATCGCCGGGCAGCGCGTGACGCTCGACCGCACCGCCGTCGAGCAGGCACTCGAAGGGGTGCTCCCCGAGCCTGTGCGCGAGCACTACGTCGTCGTGGCCGGACGGCGTTTCCCGCCGAAGCAGGTGGTGGGCCTGCTCACGGGCCTCGATCGCGCCGACTTCACGACCCACCAGGCGCGCCGGGTGCTCAAGCGCCTCGGGTTCGTCGCCGCCCGGAAGCAGCGCAGAGCGGGAGCGCCGCCGGCGGGCCGACCGGGGCTTCCGCACGGTGGACGGCAGGCGGCCGCGCTCGCCCCCTATCCGGCAAGTGGGTCGCGCTCGGGGAGCCCGACGAGGTGCTCGTCGCGGCGGACACGGCACGGGAGGTCGTCGCCTGGCTCGCCCGCCACGAGCAACGGTCCTCGGGGCTCTTCCGCGTCCCGTCGTCTCCGGAAGAGGCCGAGGGACTGGCACCGCGGTGAGGTTCCCGTTCCTCGAGCTCCCGGGCGAGCGGCAGCCGCTCCTGCGTCCCGTCGTCCCGGTGCAGATCGACGATCTCGAGGAGGCCCCCTTCCTCTGCCTGCTCGACTCCGGCGCGACCGCGAACCGTGTCGGCGCCGAGCTCGCCGAGCTCGCCGGCGTCTCGCTCGATTCGCCGCTCGCGGTCGACGAGCTCGCGGTCGCCGGCCTCCGAACGTCGGGACGCTGCGTGCGCGTGGATCTCACGGTCGCCTCGCACCGCTTCGACGCGCCGGTCTGGTTCTGTGACCCCTGGCCGTTCGGCTTCGGCCTCCTCGGGCAGGAGGGCTTCTTCCGCTTCTTCCGCGTCACCTTCTCGGCCGCGCACGACTGGGTCGAATGCACGCCCGAGCGAAGACCGCGCTCGTAGAACCGCTCAGAACATCGTGTTCTCGTTGGCGGAGGTCTCGGGGACGGGCTGGATGACGTCCCAGTGCTCGACGGCCTTCCCGTTCTCGTAGCGGAGGATGTCGACCACGGCCTGGCCCCGGTCGTCGGGCGAGTTCTTCACGTGCGCGTGCAGGACGACGAGATCGCCCTCCGCGATCACCCGCTTGACCTCGTACCGGAACTCCGGGAACTCGGACTTCAGCCACTTCACGAAGGCGATGAACGGCTCCGCGCCGTCGGCCGCCATCGGATTGTGCTGGATGTACATCGGGCCCTGGTAGCGCTCGACCGCCTCCTCGGGTCGCCCCTGGTTGAACGCGAGCTCGACGTACTCGACCGCAGCCCGCTTGTTCTGCTCGGGATCGGACATCTCCGCCTCCTTCCCTGTCGCCAGCGAGGAGCGCCACCCTACCAGCGCCGGGCGGCAGCGAGTCCCGTCCGGGGAGCGCACTAGCGTTCGGCGGCGTGCGGATCACGGACGTGAGGGTCGTCCTGCACGAGCGGAAGTCGCAGGCCCGGCTCCCGTTCGGGGTCGGCACCGGCGGGACGGTCCCGCTCGGCGTGCTCTCGATCCGAACGGACGAGGGCGTCGAGGGCAACACGTTCCTGAGCTACCCGGGCCCCGGCCCGGCGGCGATCGGCGAGCAGATCGTCACGTTCCTGAAGCCGATCCTCGTCGGGCGCGACCCGCTCGAGCTCGGCGTGCTCACGACCGCCGTCTCCCGGATGTACCGCTTCGTCGACCCGATCGCGATCGGCACGGTCGACGTCGCCCTCTGGGACATCCTCGGCAAGGCCGCCGGCATGCCGGTGCACCGGCTGCTCGGCACGCACCGCGAGCGCGTGCCCGCGTACTTCTCGTCCGGACACCACGCGAGGCCCGAGGACTACGCGGAAGAGGCCGTCTACTGGCACGACCGGGGCTGGCGGGGCTACAAGCTGCACCCGCCCTCGGCCGCGATGTGGGTGGACCCGGACGTCCCCGCGAGCGCGGACGTCGACGCGTGCGCCGCCGTCCGGGAGGCCGTCGGCGACGAGATGACGCTGATGCTCGACGCGGTCTGGTCGTACCGCTACCCGGAGGCGCTCGCCGTCGGCCGCGCGATCGAGGAGCTCGGCTACTACTGGTACGAGGATCCGCTCGGCGCGCAGGACATCGACGGGTACGTGCGCCTGAAGCAGCAGCTCCGGATCCCGATCCTCGCCACCGAGATCACGCCCGGCGGCCTGCACGCGCTCCCGGCCTGGCTCCGGGCGCGCGCCACCGACTTCCTGCGCGGCGACGTCGTGATCAAGGGCGGGATCACGGGGATGATGAAGATCGCCCACCTCGCCGAGGCGCACGGCATGAACTGCGAGCTCCACGACGCCTACAACGCGATGAACAACGTCGCGACGCTGCACGTGGCAATGGCGATCGGAAACTGCGAGTGGTTCGAGGTGATCACCTTCAACGCGGCCGGCGTCCACGAGCTCGAGCACCTGAGCTACGGGCTCGCGACGCCGATCGAGATCGACGCGGACGGCTACGTCCACGCCCCGACCCGCCCCGGCCTCGGCTTCGACGTCGACTGGGAGCTGATCGACTCGGCGAGGCTCGGCGAGCTCGCGTAGGCCAGAGCCGCGGGTACGAGCGTGAACGTCGATGTCGAGCGACCGGCCGCATGCTCTACACCCGCGACGCGAGCCAGGCCGAGCTCGCGCGCGCCGCGGGCGTCCCGGTCGGCACCGCCTCGCGCGCCTCGAGCTCCGAAGCCCACGCGCTGCGACGCCGGCTCGACGCTCGGCCGGCGCGCCTGCCGGCGGGACGATGCCCGACACATTCGGTGCTACAGTGCCGCGCTGAGCCGCTCGAGAGGAGGACGAGATGGCCGGAGATGCATCCGCAGCGCTCGGCGCGCCGGAGGTCGCGGGCAGCTTCGTGAGCCCGAAGGGGCTGACGAAGCGGATGACGGGCGTCGCCGCCGCGGGCGTCGTCGGCGGGGTCGCGGGAGGCATGGTCGCAGCGGGAGGCTCCGCCGCGAAGGGCTTCGAGGGCGCGCCGCCGTTCGGCACGATCGGCTACGTCGCGGTCACCGCGAGCGAGGTCGCGATCGTTCGCGGCAAGTCCGGGTTGCTGAAGCCGAAGGTGGGCACCGAGATCGTGGCTCGGGTACCGAGGGGCGAGATCGCCTCGGCCGAGCTCGAGGGAGGCGCGCTGAAGGCCGCGCTCACGATCCGGTTCGCGGACGGCGGCTGGTGGGAGTTCGAGATCCCGAAGATCTACCGCAAGACCGCGGAGCAGGTCGTCAGGACGCTCGGCGGCCGCGTCGGCTGACCTGTCCGCGCGCTCCGGGGTGCGGCTAACCGTACCCCGGCACACCTGCTCGCCCCACTGCGTTCGAGCTGCCGGGCGGCGAGTCTAGCGGCGATGAGCTCAGCGACTTCGACCGCGCCCGAGCGGCGCGCCGCCCACGAGCGGCTCTCGACCGGCGGGCTGGCGCGCTGGACGCGGGCGTGCGCGAACCACCCGTGGCGCGTCGTCGGCGCGTGGGTGGGCATCGTCGCCCTGATCGTCGTCCTCGTGATGGCGGTCGGCGGCCAGCTGCGGGACGAGTTCGAGATCCCGGGCTCGGACACCCAGCGGGCGACCGAGCTGATCGAGGCCGAGTTCGCGTCCGAGCAGGGCGGGGTGCTGAACCTCGTCTTCGCCGCACCGGAGGGCGAGACACTCGACACGCCCGAGCGCCGGGCGGCGATCGAGGCGGCGATCGCGCGCCTCCGGTCGCCCGAGTTCGCGCCGACCGAGGGCCGGGCGGGCGTCGAGAGCGTGGCCGATCCGCTCAGCGAGGACACGGTCTCCGACGACGGCCGCATCGCCTACGCGGAGGCCCAGTTCGACCGCGTCATCTACGACGAAGATCGGGAGGCGGTCGTCGCCGTCCAGGACGCCGTCCGCGAGACGGTCGAGCCCGCCGGCGTGACCGTCGAGTTCAACGGGGACGCCGAGTTCCCGCCGCTCGAGCAGGGGACGTCGGAGGCGCTCGGACTGCTCGCCGCGATCGTCGTGCTGCTCGTCGTCTTCCGCACGTTCGTGGCAACGTCGATCCCGATCGCGCTCGCGATCACGGCGGTCGCGACCGCGTTCGGGCTCCTCTTCATCCTGGCCGGTCT
>JBBILK010000192.1:0-5024 GCA_037444965.1 Actinomycetota bacterium
CGCCGCGCAGAGGCTCGCTGCCGACGAAACGGCGAGCCCGGAGTCGAAGATCCGCGTCGCGAGCGTCATCGAGCTCGCAAAGGCGATGCCCGACGCCGAGGACATGGCTGGCATCGTGTTCGAGCTGAACTCGCAGGCCGAGAGCTCCGGCGTCGAGTTCTCGAGCATCCAACCGGGACCTGCGACGCTCGGGAGCGGCTACACGACGATTCCGCTCAGCCTGACCTTCGAGGGCAACTACTACGACCTGACCGAGCTGCTCTACAGCCTCCGGAACCTCGTGGCCGTTCGGGACGGCGTGCTTGCGGCCGACGGGCGCCTCTTCAACGTGGACGGGATCGATTTCCAAGAGGGCACCGACGGCTTCCCGCAGGTGAAGGGAGTCCTCACCGTGTCCGCCTACATCTACGGCGCCGATGCGAGCGCCGTCGTTCCGGTGACCGGCGGCTCCGCTCCGGCGGCGAGCAGCGGGACAACGACGACAACGACGACGACTACCAGCACGACCGGGACGCCCACGGAGACGACACCCGGGACGACCACGCCGCCTCCCGAAGACGGCGGCCAGGCAGCCGACGGAGGAACGGACTGATGGCGCCGAAGCCCACCGCCGCCGAGATCGCCCGCAGCAGCCGAGACGCACGGGCCAAGAAGCTCCTCATCGTGCTCGTCCCGCTGCTCGTCATCCTCGCCGTCTGGCAAGGCCCCAAGGTGTGGGATCAGCTCTCGAGCGCGACCGAGGCGACCAAGTCGACGACCCAGGACGTCCAGGGGAAAGTCGTCCAGGGGTTCGCCGAGCTGGCGCCGAACGGGACGGTCACGACCGCCGAGTCGCCGACCGCCCCGGCAGAGCTCGTCGTGTCGGGCGGTCTGCAGGACACGGACCCGGCCCCGGAGGCCGAAGAGGGCGAGCTGATCACGTTCACGCGTTTCAGCGCACGTGATCCCTTCGTGCAGCTCGTCGACGACGAGGCGACCTCGGAAGGCTCCGAGGAAGGCTCGTCGACGTCGAGCTCCTCCGGGTCGAGCTCGAGCGGAAGCACGTCTAGTGGCTCGACGACGACGACGACGACGATTCCCGACGACACCTCCGGAGCAACGCAGACGCAGGCGACCATCCGGGTCAACGGGATCGTCGTGACGGTCTCGATCGGCGAGACCTTCCCGGCGAGCGACCCGGCGTTCATCCTCGTCGCGATCGAGGGCGGCGTCGCGAAGATCGGTCTCGTCTCGGGCACGTTCTCGAGCGGGACTCAGACGCTCGATCTCGAGGTCGGCGACAGCGTCACGCTGATCAGCCAGCCCGACGGCGCCCGCTTCACGCTCAAGCTGATCGAGCTCGGCTAGTGGCTGCGTACGCGTACACGGCGATCAACGCGGCCGGTGTCGAGCTGAGCGGCGAGCTCCACGCCCGCGACTCGACCGCGGCTCACGAGGCGCTTCGCGTTCGCGGTCTGCTCCCGCTCGAGCTGCACGAGCGGGTCGAGGCAGAGGGTGGGCTCCGGCAAGCCGTCAGAAGGGTCAAGGCCCGCTCGCTGCAGGTCTTCTCGCGGCAGTTCGCGACGATGATCGAGTCGGGCCTGAACGTCGTCGCCTCGCTGGCGATCCTCGAGCAGCAGACCGACGACAAGAACCTGGCGGCCGTGATCGCCGAGGTGCGCGCCGACGTCGAGGGTGGCCTCCTCCTCTCCGAGGCGCTGAGCCGTCACCCGCAGGTGTTCTCGAACCTCTACGTCGCGATGGTCGAGGCGGGCGAGGCGGCCGGCATCCTCGACGTCGTGCTCGACCGGGTCGCGCACCAGATCGAGAAGGAGCTCAAGATCAAGCGGCGGGTGAAGGGAGCGATGGTCTACCCGTTGACCGTGCTCTCCTTCGCCTTCCTCGTCCTGACGGCGCTGCTCATGTTCCTCGTCCCGATCTTCGTGGAGATCTTTGCGGATCTCGGCGGAGACCTGCCGTTGCTGACGAAGATGGTCGTGAAGGCATCCGACGTCGTTCGCGGCTACTGGTTCATCGTCTTCCCCGCGATCGGTCTCTCGATCTGGGGCTTCCTGCGCTGGAAGAAGTCCGAGTCCGGGCGCCGCTACTGGGATCGGTTCAGGGTCAGGATCCCGTTCGGGATCGGCGCGGTCGTGCTCAAGATCGGGATGGCACGCTTCTCGAGGACGCTCGCGAGCCTGGTCGGGGCGGGCGTCGACATCATCCAGGCACTCGAGATCACGGGTCAGACCTCGGGCAACAGCTTGATCGAGGACGCCGTCGTCGAGGTGCGCGAGCGCGTCCATCAGGGCGCCTCCATCGCCCAGCCGCTCGCGGAAGCGCCGATCTTCCCGCCGATGGTGGCCCACATGGTCCGGGTCGGCGAGGAGACCGGAGAGCTCGAGAAGATGCTCTCGAAGATCGCCGACTTCTACGAGGACGAGGTCGACGCCTCGATCCAGTCGCTGATGTCGATGATCGAGCCGCTGATGATGATCGGGGTCGGGGCGATGGTCGGCGTGATCATCGTGAGCATGTACCTCCCGATGTTCAAGCTCCTCACCCTCATCCAGTAGTGTCACCACCGCCTCACGCCCACGGCGTGGAGGCGCGCCGAGTCGATCGTCATTCCTCCGTAGAGCGTGCCCGCGAGCGGGAGCGTGAGCGCCCAGGCGGGATGCAGGCCGAAGAAGCGCACCGAGGGTAGGAACGCGGCCACCTGGAGCGACCAGGGGACGATGCCCGCGAGGAGGAGGGTGAGGACGAGCGGCCACCCGGCGCCCGAGGCACCCGTCGCGAGGGCTGCCGCGAGGGCGAGCGGCGGGAGCGCGAACATCAGCGTCAGCAGGGCCACGACGAGCGCGAGTAGCGCCCACGAGTAGCGCAGCTCGTCGAAGGCGGAACGGCGAACCATGCGCCAGACGGCTCCGACCGAGCCGTACTCGCGAGTGCTGACGACGTCCGTGCGGCTGACGGCGAGGCGAATCGGCGCTCCGGTCGCCTTGACCAGCCGCGCGAGGTTGACGTCGTCGATGATCTCGCCCCGGATCGCGCGGAGCCCGCCTGCGCGCTCGAGCACGTCGCGGCGCACGAGCATGCAGCCGCCGGCGGCCGCCGCGACCCGGCTCCGCGGATCGTTCACGCGCCGCATCGGGTAGAGGAGGTTGAAGAAGAAGAGGAAGGGCGGAATCAGCAGCCGCTCCGCGCCGCCGCTGCAGCGCAGGCGGGCCATCCGGCTGTTCAGGCCGACCCCGCCCGCCTCGCTCTCGGCCACGAGACGTCGCAGCGAGCCGGTCGCGTGCCGGATGTCGGCGTCTGTGAGGAGCAGGTAGTCGGGCGCGCCCGCCGCTGCGCGCGCCTGCTCGAGCGCCCACACCTTCCCCGCCCACCCGTCGGGAAGCGCCGCTCCCTCGAGCACGGTGAGCCGGCCGCCGCCGAGCGCGCGCGCGAGCCCGGCGGTGCCGTCGGTCGACCGATCGTCGACGAGCACCATCTGCCACTCGCCCGGGTAGTCCTGGGCGAGGAGCGCCGGCAGGGTGTGCGGCAGCGAGGCGCCCTCGTTCCGGGCAGGAACGAGGACGGCGACGCTCGGCCACGCCGCCGGCTCGCTGGGCGCCGGCTCCTCCTCGCCGACCGGCCGCAGGTCCCACGCCCGGGCGCGGCCCAGTAGCACGACGAGCCAGGCGGAGGTCGAGACGGCTCCCAGGCAGGCAACGACGAGCACGGCGAGCACTTGAAGACTGTCCTCGATCGGCCGATTCGAAGCAACTATCCTCGGGAGCCCATGAGCGTGCCTGCGAGCGCCGAGGTCGTCGTCGTCGGCGGCGGCGTGATCGGGACGAGCGCCCTCTACCACCTGGCGAAGCTCGGTTGCCGGAACGCCGTGCTCCTCGAGCGCGAGACGCTGGGCGCCGGCTCGACGAGCAAGGCCGCCGGCGGAATCCGGGCGCAGTTCTCCGACGAGCTGAACGTGCGAATCGCCCTCGAGTGCATTCGCCGCTTCGAGCGCTTCTCGGACGAGCCGGGCGGTGAGATCGACTTCAAGCAGTGGGGATACCTCTTCCTCCTCTCGAGCGAGGAGGAGGTGACGGCGTTCCGCACGTCGCTTCGCACCCAGCAGCGGCTGGGCGTTCCCTCCCGGCTGCTCACGGTGGAGGACGCTCGGGAGATCGTTCCCGCGCTTCGCACGGACGACCTCGCGGCGGCGACGTTCTGCCCTCTCGACGGCTATGCGACGCCGGAGGCGGTCGTACAGGGCTACGCGACCGCGGCCACCCGGCTGGGTGCGACGATCGTCCAGGGATGCGAGGCGCTCGAGATCGTGGCCGAGCGCGGGCGGGTCGCCGGCGTCGAGACCGCGCATGGCCGCATCGCCACCGGCCGGGTGGTGCTCGCCGCGGGCGTCTGGTCGCGGGAGCTTGCCGCGACCGCCGGCCTCGACCTGCCCGTTCACCCGGAGCGGAGGCACGTGTTCTTCACCGCGGCCGGCGATCCCCTGCCGCGCGAGCTGCCGCTCACGATCGACTTCCGCACGGGCTTCTACTTCCACCGCGAGGGCGGCGGGCTCCTCTTCGGCGGTCGCGAGCAGACGCTCGAGCAGCTCGCGCCGATCGCGGCTCACCGGCTGCCCCTGCTCGAGGAGCTACCCGTCAGGGGCGGCTGGTGGGGCTACTACGAGATGAGCCCGGATCACAATGCGCTGGTCGGGCAGACGGCCGATCCGGCAGGGCTCGTGTACGCGACCGGCTTCTCGGGCCACGGCTTCCAGCAGGGACCCGTGATCGGGGAGCACGTCGCCGACCTCGCCCTCGACCGCCCGACGCTCTTCGACCTGGCGCCGTTCTCGGTCGAGCGTTTCGCTGCCGGCTCGCCGCGCGCCGAGCTCGCCGTCGTCTAGCCCTGCGCGGCGCGCAGGCGGCGGGCAAGCGTCTTCAGCAACACCCAGGCGACCTCCGGATGCTCCTCGACGAAGGGCCGGAACTCCCACGCGGACAGCGCGAGGCAGGAGAGGTCGGTTGCGGCGACGACCGTCGCCGACCGGGGGC